>CAZJNP010000033.1:0-10522 GCA_964547355.1 uncultured Calditrichaceae bacterium | reverse complement strand
CCACGGTCAGCGCACCGGACGAGAACTGGAACGGCAGCGAGACCATCACGTTTACGGCTACCGATCCGGGCGGCCTTTCAGACAGCGATCCGGCGGCGTTTACGGTTACCGCGGTCAACGACACGCCTCAAATCACTTCCACTCCGGATACGATCGCCATTCAGGATCAGTTGTACCAGTACCAAGTCACGGCTACCGATGTGGACGCAGGCGACGTGCTGCGCTACCGCTTGCTGACGGCCCCGGCTTTTCTGAGCATCGATTCCGTATCGGGTCTGATCAGCGGCACGCCCGGGAACGCGGATGTGGGCGCGCACGACGTTTCGGTACAGGTACGCGACCAGGCCGGGGCGACGGATCAGCAGGATTACCGGTTGACTGTGGAAAACGAGAATGATCCGCCGGTGGTGAGCGATATTCCGGATCAGACTGTCGCCGAAGGGCAGAGTTTTGCGTCCATTGCGCTGGATGATTATGTGACCGACCCGGACAACGGGGATAATGAATTGAACTGGACTTATTCCGGCAATAAAGCATTGACGGTAAAGATTGACGAAAACCGTGTGGCCACGGTCAGTGCGCCGGATGAGAACTGGAACGGTAGCGAGACCATCACGTTTACCGTGACGGATCCGGGGGGCTTGCCGGACAGCGATGCGGCGGTGTTCACGGTCACCGCGGTCAATGATACGCCCCGGATCACTTCCACGCCGGATACCACTGCCATTCAGGATCAGTTATACCAGTACCAGGTAACCGCGACCGACGCGGACGAGGGCGCAGTGTTACGCTATAGCTTGCTGAAAGCTCCGTCTTTTCTAAGCATCGATTCCGTATCGGGTCTGATCAGCGGCACGCCCGGGAACGCGGATGTGGGCGTGCACGACGTTTCGGTGCAGGTGCATGATCAGGCCGGGGCGACGGACCGGCAGGATTACCGCTTGACCGTGGAAAATCAAAACGATCCGCCGGTGTTTACGGACCCATTACCGGAACTTTCATTTAAAGAAGACGATTCGTTGTTTGTACCTTTTGAATACTGGTATCCCTATATCGAAGATGTGGACAATCCGGATAGCACACTAATATTTACTATGTTTGAAGGGCGGGATTCGGTCAGGGTGAGAGCGGAGAACCTGGGACATTTGATTTACGCCCCGGATAATTGGTTCGGCCGGGACACTCTGCAACTTGTCGGCAGCGACGGTAGCCTGAGCGATACGGGGCAGGTGATTGTTTCCGTTCATTCCGTTAATGACGCTCCGCAGATTGTCGGTTTTCCGGACAGTCTGGTTCTACTAAATACCGACACGCTTGTTGTGCAACTTTCAGACTATGGAAAAGATATTGATTCTCCTGCGGACTCTTTGAATTGGAATTTTGAAACTGCGGAAAGCGCTATCATGTTGCGTTATGATCACCAAGCGCAAACGCTGACTATTCTTGCACCGGAATACTCCGGTTATGCAGAACTCTATATGACCTTGGCAGACGACAGCAACGCCACGGCCCGCGACACTTCTCTGATCCATGTGAAAGACAGCGAAACCGGAATAGACGAACAAGGCGAAACCATAGTCCACAGCTACGGACTCGATCAAAACTATCCCAATCCGTTTAACCCGTTAACCACAATTCGCTTCAGCCTGAAGGAACGCGCGCGTGTAATGCTGGAGATATTCGATGTCCGCGCAAGAAAAATCGCCGTTCCGTTGGATGCGGAAATGAGTGCCGGAAAACACAAAGTCACCGTTGACGGAAACGCGATGGCTTCCGGGATTTATTTTTACCGGCTGATGGTTTTACAGGAGGGACGCCTCAGATATTCCGCCATTCGTAAGATGATATTGCTTAAGTGAAACAGCAAACGTGAAGGTTATGGTTTAATCCAGAGTTTATTTGATTAAAATGAACCAACCGCGCTCACAGGACAAAGCGCCAGATGAGCTTGGAAAGAACGGCGGTGTTAGTGATTTTTAAACGGTTGCCGCTGGTGTCGTACGTTTGGTTAACGACAAAATAAAGGTCAGTGCCTGGTTTTGGAATCCAGTTTAAACGAAAATTGATCAATGCTTCCTGATCTTCGCTGTTCCATTGGGTGACAAAGGCGCCGAACAAATCGGGATTGACCGCCCATTCAATACGCCCACCTTGTTCGTTGGTGATAAAATTCCCGGCGGGCAAATCGATGACGTTCCTGGTAAAATCATAACTCACGCTAAAGTATTTTGCCACCCTCCAAATAATGCGTCCTTCGTATTCTTGGCGCGTACCGTCGTAAAATTCCCCCCAGCTTACGGCGCCGTAACTGAACACCGGCCGGCCGCTAAAGGTGAAGTACTGAAATTCATAGCGCGTATTCCAGTATTCGCCCGGTAAAATGGTGAAGCCGTCGTGGATTTCAAAGTCCTCGTTCAGACGTTCGGCGTTTCGCTGAATGTTAAACTCCACAAAGTCGCCGCTCTTGAATGAAATACCCAGGGGTCGAAATTCTGTGTAAAGGGAAGTCATTTCCTTTGTGGCGTCATCAATGAAATAATTAAAATCCACCGGTTTAAAAATCAAACGGCGCACAAAAGGCAGAAAAGCCGGTCGGGGATTGAACTGAATTTCGGCGTAATACATCTGATAATTGGTACGGCGTAAAAATCCCACCTCCGGGTTAAAACTTGCCGAGCTGCGCTCCCAGGAGGCGTCGATTTCCACAAAATCGCTGGGGTAGCTTAAGAACAGGCGCTGGGCGTTGCCGCTGCCGTCTGCCGAGTCGCTGGTCAGGCTGTGGGCATACGCGCCGCCTACCGTGAGAATTTTATCGCCCATAAAATGCGAAGTGGAATAAAGAAAATCCATACCACCCACGCCATTCTGACGCTGCGCTTCAAATTTACCCACGCCGATCAGCCCGATCCTGGACTGTTCGCCGATATCCTGCTGCCAGCGCAAAACGGAATAATTGGCCGTGGGAATGGTATCCTTTCCCGCGGTTTGAATGGTCATGGCGCCCAGGGTGGCGTTTTGTATCTTGCCCAGCATCCGGGCACCGGCTATAATGGGGATTTCCGTGCGGTCGGGAGCAAGTCCGATTTTTCGGCTGTAAAACGGCTGAATGCGTCTGCCCAGACCAAAGTTGAAGTAATTGGCGCCTTCCAGAAAAAAACCGCGCTTTTCCGGATAATATAAAGAAAAGCGGGAGAGGTTGATGCGCGCCCGATCCGATTCCACCTGCGCAAAATCGGTATTCACGGTTAAATTCATTTTTAAGGTGGGCGTAATCAGATAGTTCAGTTCGCCGCCAAAATCGAATACGTTGGAATTATTATCGCTTTCCCTTTGAACGCCGCCCAACAGGTAGGGTTTTAACTCAATCAGATTTACACCGGTAAGCCCTTTTAAACCGACCAGCTTTCCGGCCCGGGAAATCTGCTCCAGTTCGGAGTCCCGCGACCAGCCCTGCCACATTAATTGCTCGCGCTTGCGGCGGATGTTGCGTTCAAAATTGATGCCCCACACCTGCTCCTGTCTTTGGGTGAATTTTAAGGTGGAAAAGGGAATCTGGAATTCGGCAAACCAGCCGTGGGAAGTAACGCTGGTTTTAACCGTCCACACGCCGTCCCAATTGCGGTTGAACTGCTGACCATTGTCCAGAATAAAGGCGTCGGCGCGCGCACCGTTGGGATTAGTGACAAATAAATAGGCGTTGCGGTGGTCGTTGTACGTATCGATGATGATTTCAAAATTGTCCTCGCCACCCCAGCGGAAATCGCGGTTCATTTTGTTGGCGATCAGCAGTTCGGGATGCGAATCATAACACCATACGCCGATGTAAAGATTTTCAGGGTCATATAAAACGGCCACTTCCGTGCGCTCTGTAGGCGGCGCGCCTTCTTCCAGTTCGCGCTGGGTGAAATTGTGTATTTTAGGCGCTGTCTGCCAGGCCGGTTCGTTTAAAATTCCGTCCACAGTAATCGGATCGTGGGTAAAAACAGCATGAAGGGTATCCGGTTGGCTGCGCTGGGCGTACAGTGCAGCGCCAAAGATGAAGAATAAAAGAAAAAGGATTTGTTGAAAGCTGATTGGAAAGGGAATGCGATGAGCTGAAATCTTCGGTTGTTTCATGGATGCTTTTTTTGCCTTTACTCAATGATTCAATATTTAAAATTAATCAATTAACCGGATATGTGGCAATTTTATTCCAATTCCACTTGTCTGAAAATCGTCCATTTTGAATTCAATTTAAACCGCAGTCAGCCTAATCCGATGCAAAAATCTAACATTAGCTATTAATGGACACGGACTTGTCCTGAATACTTTTTAACCGTAAAATGTTTTTAATCGCTCATAAATCAGAGGATTCCTTTATGAAAAAACAGGTGGTGTTCATTACCGGGTGTTCTTCCGGTATCGGACTGGCATTAGCCACAGAGTTTACCCGTCGCGGTTTTACGGTCGTGGGAACGGTGCGTCAGCCGAAACAGGCCGAACGGTTAAAGGCACAGGGCATTTTCCCACAGATAATGGACGTGACCGATGCCGAACAGGTCAGCGCGGCCATTGACCAAACCCTGTCCGAGCATGGCGGCATTGATGTGCTGATTAACAACGCCGGTTACGGGCTGATCGGCCCGCTGGTGGAAGTGCCGCATGAGGAGCTGGTCAGGCAGTTCGAAACGAACGTATTCGCGCCCATGGTTTTGATCCGGAAGGTAACCAGCATCATGAAAGAGCGAGGCAGCGGAATGATCGTGAATATAGGCAGCGTTTCCGGTGTAGTAACCACGCCTTTTGCCGGCGCTTACTGTGCAACCAAAGCCGCCTTGCACGCCTTATCCGACGCCCTGCGCATGGAACTGGCGCCGTTCGGGATTAAAGTAGTAACCGTTCAGCCGGGAGCCGTGCAGTCGCAGTTTGGAGCACGGGCAAAACAGATAGTGGAAAAAATTCTGCGGTCTGATTCCTGGTACGCTCCAATCGAATCGAAATTACTGGCCCGCGCAGACGCATCACAAGTAAAGGCCATGCCGGCTGAGACATTCGCTCAAAAAGTAGTGAGTCAATTAATAGAAAAAAATCCTCCGCCGGTTATTCGCCTCGCGCCGAAAAGTAAGTTACTGCCATTCCTGAAAAGCGTGTTTTCCGTTTCCCGGCTGGATCAGATTTTTTCTAAAAAATTCGGATTAAAGGAGCTTCATACTCGGAAGAAGGAGCAGGTCAATTAGGGGAAAGGGAACGAGCCGGAAAAAGTATCTCTCCCGACTCGTCCCAAATGGCGCTTTATTCCGTCTGGTCAGCCCGGTTCAGGCTGTCCTGTACAATCTGCGGTTCGTGAATCAGGCTGGGAATGCAGCGCGGACAAATCCACAGTTCCTTGCTGCGGAAACTCAGTTTAACCAGGGGAATGTATTCTTCGCTTGTCTGACAATGAAAGCATTGTTTTTCGTTCATAACGGTTCCTCTTGTAGTTTTTTTTAAACGGGTTTTACAAATATCAGGTGATTCCTTCACCTAGATTGCAAAGTTATTTATTTTAATCGAAAGAAACGAAAAAAAATTCCCGAAAAATTAAAGAATTCTCTGAACCGCTAAAATGATGGTTGTTTAAAGTAACATGAAAGCTCCTGTGCGGTTTATGGTGCAAATTTTTTGCGATACCATTCATTAAGCTTTTTTAAGGCACGTCGGTTTTCATCACAGTCCTTTGAACTGTCGTATCCAAACCGGTGGTGGGTATATTTTTCAAGTTCGGAAACCGCTTCCTCGCGAATAAGCGGAAAGGGACATTCGGCAAGTAGTTTTAACAGCGCGTCAAGCCCTTTCTTCTGGTCTGCCATTACTAATTGGCGGGCAATTTGCAGCCGCAGCATATCGTCGTTTATATGATTAAAATAAAATTGAAGACTGTCGGCGTCATGCAGTCGGTTGATTTTTTCCTCATCGATGGCGGGCGCGGGATCGTTGGCCGGTAGCTCGGACGCGGCCACTAAGTCGGCGCTCCCGGCGCCAACCGGATGTTCGTGCTCGTGAACGGAATGATTAAAAAAGGCGGCCATCAGTTTAAAGATGAATGCAATCATGATCGTAATGACCACGCCCGATCCAATGCGCAAGGCGGCTTTTAGCTTGTGCTCCGACCTGACCACGTAAAGGATCAAGGCCACCAGAAGCAGCATGGCGCCGTAAAGGGAGACCACGGTCGGTCCGCTGGGTAAATCCGCCACATAGGAGATATACAAGCCGATCACGCTAACCACCAGCCCCATGGACCAGCCGATGGCCAGTTGTTTCCACAAGACATCGGTGATCATAATCGAAGTGATTGCCGGAACGACCAGGAAGACGAATACCAGCAGAACACCGGCCGTGCCAACCGAATGAGTGATGACGATTCCAAAGGAAACGTAAAACAGAAAATCCCAGAAGCGGACGGAGAGTCCCTGTTGGTATGCTTTTTCCGGACTATTGGAAATCAACAGAAATTTATCTCGAAAAATAAAATGAAAAACACCCACTGCCGAATAGACCAGAGCCGCATGCATGATGGTAGACCACTTCACCCACAGGATGCTGCCGGTAAGCAGTTCCTTGATATGTTCGGCTCCGTGGGGCGCCTTGTCGATCACCAGGATGGCCACGGCGGCGGCCAGGGCATAGACCAGTCCGATCACGGCCTCCTGGGGGATTTTTTCGTTCCGGAACCGGGAAATGGAAAAAATCGCTGCGCCCAGGATGGCAAAGCCCAGCGAAAACCAATAGGCTCCGGTTGTGCCGGGCATGATGCCGAAAAGAAAACCAACCGTCGTTCCCAAAGCCGCCACCTGGGCCAAAGCCAGGTCCACAAAAATCACTTTTCGTTTGATTACATGAATGCCGAGATAGGAGTGAATTCCCACCAGAATCAGGCACTCAAAGAAAGCAGGAGCCATAATGTCCCAAATATTGAGTGACATGGTAAACCTCTGTTATTTTCGAATTTTTTGAATAATTTAAAGCGCCTTTTCCGGCTATTGTGCGCGGGTAAAGGCGTCTTTCAAATGGGAAACCCAATAATCCACCAGCTGGAAAACATCGTCCGTTCCCGGCGCACCGTTTACGCCCATGGGCACAATCACCGGAATCGCCCCCACCTTATCGCAAATTTCCCGTACTTTCCGTTCGCTGAAATAATTAGCCGCCAGGAGTACCTTTACGTTGTTTTTGCGCATTTCCTGCACCAGTTCTTCCACATGCTTTGGCGAAGGCGGAATGCCGGGTTTGGGCTCCACATAGCCGATCACTTCGATGCCAAACGCCTGTTTGAAATAGACCCAGTTTTTATGGTAGGTCACAATTTTTTTTCCGCGAAACGCCAACCCTTCCTTAAGCCAGCCTCCCAGGTAGTCCATGAGTTTTTTACCTTTGAAGGTTTTATTCTGCAGAAAATCCATCAGCTGCCCGTTTAAAGACAGTCTGGTCAGTAAATCGCCGCCCATTAACCGTACCAGCTCTTTACCGAAAAAGCGCTGGTCAATTTCATCCTTGAATTTTTTTAAATTGGACTGATAGTATGCGCTGTTGGCCGGATCGATTTTCTGCAGACCAACGGCGATATTTTCGGCAATTTGCTTGAAGTTCAGCGGGCCGGTAATGATGTGCGGATTGCCGTAAATATGCAAACCGCCCTCACTGCGGGAAAGCGCCTGAGGTTTTTCCAGCAGACGAATGCCGTAGCTCGCCGAAACATATCCTAGCTGACCGGATCGAATCTTTGGATTCTTTGACATATCAACCAGGGTAGGCGCCCATAATTCAAGATCAAGACCGGTAGAAACGAACAGGTCGGCTTTATTCAAAAGAACCGCATAGCTGGGCTTTGGCCGCACAAAATGGGCGTCTTGATTTCCTACGACAATCGCTGTGACTTCTACTTTGTCTCCGCCGATTTTTTTTGCGATATCGGCATAAGTGCTAAGCGTTGTTACCACCTTTAATTTTTCACCCGCCCAGACGAACTGACCGATCAAAAGGGTAAATAAGAGTATATCTGTCAAACGTTTCATTTTATCCTCCGTAGTTTTAATTTGGTGCCCTTCAGGAGTTCCGATGCAACGGCCGATGGGCAATGACCAAACCCGGCGCGTCAATAATCGTCGTATTCAGCATTGTAATTCTCCGCAAAACTTTGGTTCTAAAATAAAAGATTTAGTACCGTTCGTGTTTGTGCGGCCCGGCCGCCCAGGTCAGTTGCAGACGCACGATGGTGTCTGCCTTTTCCAGAGCGTTGCCGGATTTGTAATTCAACTGAAGCCGAAAGCGCACCCAGTGACTCTGCCACCAGGTAACATAGGGGACGATCTGTGAAATGTATTTTCCCGAATTGTTGAGCGCAAACGGCTGGGTGTAGTCGTAACGCAGCCCGGCATACCATCGTTCGTTGAACCGGTAATCCACATTGGAATAAAATCCACCGGCTGTGATGTGTGGGGCATTTTCTTGCGCCTTATCCGCATAGTAGAATTCCGTCCGCCATAAGAAAGAGTGGTAATGGGCGCGATTCACCGGCTCCCAGAAAAGGATCAGGTTCAGCCCCGCCAGTTTGGTGAGTCTGTTTTCTTCTTTGATCAACTGACCGGCGTCGTTATATCCTCTTAAATTGTTGTACCCGGCCATTCCGGTTACCCCCCACTCCAGATAGGTATTGGTATTCAAATCATAGTAGTTTTTTAGATGACCGAGTACAACCGGGAAAGAAAACACCTCTCCCGCAAACAGGTGTTCGTTTTGTCCGTTTGTAATTTGAAGAGTAAATGTGTTGGCATGAGCAATCAGCGGCGGCATTAGCCATTCCAGTGAAAATCCGGTTTGATTTAATCCTTCTTGTCCCAGAATGGTCGTCATGGCAAGCGGAAAGTCAAACTGATCCAGTGAATGGGCGTGCCAGCGATTGACGACGCCGAACTGCTGGCGAAATTTACCGGCGGTAACCGAGAGGTTTGGAAAAACGTTTGTCCACGTGACGTAAGCCTCCCCCAATTCCACGCCGCCGGGGGTGATTTCCACGGCCACCTTGGCCAGGCTGAAGGGATCCAAATTGCTCTGAATATGCAAGCCAATGACTCGGAAATAAGCTCCGCTGCGCGCTTCTTCGGTGAATCCGTCTTCATTCAGCACCTCTTGCAGATATTGATCGCCGGTGATGCTGATTTCCGGGTTGATGGCCTGTAAGGAGCGTTGACCGCTTTTGAATACCCGGGGTTGAATTTCCTCTTTTTTTACTTCCGCTGCTTTCAGAGCTTCTTCTTTTAATTTCTCCAGCTCCGATTGCGCCTGTTTTTGTTCCAATAGATCGATGCGTTTTTGCAATTCTTGTAACTGCCGGATAACGGAATCGGCAGGGGTTGCTGTCGGTTCCTGCGCACATGTCAATGAGACCAATAGATAAATAAGCGCAAGAATGGTTAATCCTGTTCGCATTGATGCCACCACTTTTTTGAGTTGTTAACCTGCTTTCGGCTTCTGTGCTGAAGACCAAGGCCATTAAGTTTCCGGCAAAAAGATTAGCGTCCGGAAACCGCTTTTAAAAATTACAGGAAGCTTGACGAGAAGCCGATGAATATTTCGGTTAACTTATTGGAGGGCCGCGTCGATGGAAGGGAAAGTAGGTGTCCTGGGTGGGGCGCTGTTCGCTATCCGTAGGAAGGATTTCCGTGAATAAGCATAGCGCCTGATTGAGGTCGACGTGAGGTATTGAATCAGCGTTGACCGTGAAAGAGAGAATATAGGCCGGACAGGAGTCGTTTTCTCCCTGCCACAGGGAATGATTATGCACATGGGACTCAACAGCCACTAAAAATAAGAACAGCCCAATGAGTGCAACGGCAAATATCTTTTTTTCTGTCTTGTGAGAATTGCCAGCCATTCGGCTTGCACCTTTTCTTGATTGTATTAGTTGTTTCGTGTCCGAGCCGCTGTTTTTTATTGCAACAAAACGCTAAAACCGATAGTTCCGTTAAATCGGTAATTGTTGCGTCTTTTTGTTTATTCAGTGAATGATGCGTTTTAAGAGTTTATTGGAAATTTACACACTTGTTTTAACTTTAACAAACCTTTTTACAGAAGATCACATCCCCGCATTTGCTTTTTACTAAGCTGCCGACTGGTAGTTCCTCAATATAGACGGGAGCGGAAATGGATGCCAACAAAATCTCTCGCCCGAAAGCGCCGATAAACGGATTTTGTATTTTTGGTTTTCATTTGTAAATTTTTATTTTACGTTCATAATAAAGGGAACGGAAAAAAGAAATACCGGGGATAATTCGTACACAGCTTCTAATGGTTACCGCCGGTTAAAAGCGCTAACAAGGATATTAGTTAAAGAAAGGGAATGATTTATGCGCCAGATGCTTATTCTTATTTTAGTAAGTGTTTTTATGTTCAGCTGTTCGCAGCGCGACGAGTTAAAATCAGGGGTTGATAAAAGTAACTTTGACACCTCCATTCGTCCTCAGGACGACTTTTACCGCTATGTGAACGGTACCTGGTTGAAGAA
>CAZJNP010000032.1:2008-13680 GCA_964547355.1 uncultured Calditrichaceae bacterium | reverse complement strand
CCTCCGACCCCCTGCTCCCAAGGCAGGTGCGCTAACCGGACTGCGCTACGCCCCGTCGTATAGGTTGCCCTCCATAAAAGAGTTGACAAATATAAGGACTGATACGGGTTATGTCAACATGGACGATCCCGAATTAAGCAAATTATCTAAAAATTTCATAAATTTTCTCATAGCCTTGCCGCGATGGCTTAAGGCATTTTTTTCTTCCATGCTCAGCTCTGCATAGGTCTTGTTTATTTCCGGTATGTAGAAGATAGGATCATAGCCGAAACCCGAACTCCCCTTGAAATCTTTTATGATATAACCTTCGGTAATGCCGGTAAAGAATTTAAGATGTTTTTGATCCCGATAACAAACCGTGCAGACGAAGCGCGCTTTCCTTGCCTCCCCCTCAAGTCCCTTCATTTGTTCTAACAGGAAAAGATTATTTTTCAGGTCATCCGCATTCGCTCCAGAGTAGCGCGCGGAGTACACACCGGGGGTATTGTTTAGCGCCGGGACTTCCAGGCCGGAATCATCTCCCATGACGGGCAAGTTAAAATACTCAAAACAAATATTGGCTTTAATGGCAGCGTTTTCCTGAAAGGTCGCGCCGTCTTCCACGATGACAGGGATTTTTTGAAAATCGGCTAAACTTTTTAAATGTACTGGCCGATCTTTTAGCAATGCGGAGATTTCTTCTAATTTATGCAGATTCTTTGTGGCGATCAGTAGTGTGAACATTGGCGCTCCGTAAAAATTTATTCCGGTGGTTTTAACTCAATTCTATAAATTATTAAAGAGCCGTAAAATGAGAAAATATTTTTTCGCAATTTTCTTTTTGGCGCTGATGGTTTTAATTGAATGGGCTTACATAAATGTTCGCCTTGAACGCCGACTGGCTGCACTGGAAGCCGCCCAGCAGTGCACGCTCAAACAAATGGAGACCGTTGCCTGGGAAACAACACAGACCACCTTCAAGATAAACTGGGTTAAAAAGCGGTTGAACAGCCAAGAACAAAAAGAAGAATTGCGCGGTTTATATTTAGCAAAAAAATAATACGCTTCTTTCGAACGAGGTTTGGTAAAAATTCGGATATAGTTATTATTTAATGTCCTCGTAGTATTTTAAACGTACCGATCCCGGTTTCTGCAATTATCCTGAGATATGGTTTTTCCCCGTCAAAATTAAAAGATGTAAAGAGTTCATCTTCCTCTTCGGCATCGTTCACCGTAACCGAGCTTAAAAATGAGTGGTCGATCTGGGCCTTAAAAGGAATATCCGGGTCGATAATCAATTTGGAAGTAGCGATTCCTGTATTAAAATCGAGACGTGCTGTTTTTCTCAGATTTCCGTTTAAATAAAAATTATAATCGCCCATACCGCCGTTAAACCGGAACAGTCTAAAATGGGCGTTAAGCATATTGTCAATGGTTAATTTACTGACCCCTGCTTCAATGGTGAATTTTTCCATCTCTATTGGATTCTCTTCCGGGAAATCCAGATAGGTATCGCTTGCGCCGCAGCTCAGCTTTAATGTTCGAATTTGCATGCCGCCCAGATTCAGCTCATTTTCGGAAGCACCTGTTTCGATGGTGAACTCAATCGGGATTTCCGTTGAAAAATAAAGGTACCACACGTTTTGTTTCAGCTCATCCAATCCGTTAATCCGGAAGTTCTTTTCGCGCTCGTCTTTTTTATCATAATCGGACATGGTAATTTCGATCACAGATACCTGGTTGAACGTGGAGTAATCCACCTGTGGTTCGTGTTTGGCGTACTTCAGCTTTCCTTTAAACAAAACCCCTTCGGGACCGGGTTTAATGATTAACTTTCCGGCGCCGAAGGAAATTTTTACTTTTAACGCTTTTTGATCTTCCAGCGGGATGGTGCGTTTTAAGGTTTTAGTAACATCGCTGGCAAGAACACCGCCGGACTCGATCCCAATTAAAAGCGCCAGTATCGGCCAAATGATTTTATTAATATAATTGATTTTTTAACTCCCTTTTTAACATTTCACGCGCACGGAAGATGCGCGCCTTTACTGTCCCTAAAGGTAAATTCAACCTCTGGGCGATTTCCTCGTAACTACGCTCTTCCCGGTGGCGCAATTGGATAACCGTACGATATTTTTCCGGCAACCGGTCAATGGC
The DNA here is from genome assembly GCA_964547355.1 of uncultured Calditrichaceae bacterium. Taxonomy (GTDB): domain Bacteria; phylum Calditrichota; class Calditrichia; order Calditrichales; family Calditrichaceae; genus CAZJNP01. The sequence goes on along the minus strand of CAZJNP010000032.1, from coordinate 11,547 downwards.
CCTTCGTATGATTTCCGATTTTTCTCCATCGATGAGTTCTTCAATCGCTGATTTTCGGTTGTCCGCATATTCATGTTGTATTTCATCATCCTTATAGCGTATCTGGTTCTCCATAGAGAACGTTTTCAGTTTCCGTTTTCGAAAAAAGTCGATGCAGTTGTTTGTTGCAATCTTAAACAGCCAGGTAGAAAACGCGTATTCTTCATTAAACGAACTCAATGACTTAAACGCCTTTAAAAAAGTGTCCTGCGTTAAGTCTTCCGCTTCCTGGTGATTGCGTACCATGCGAAAAACCACATTATATACGGCGTCCTTGTACAAAAGAATTAATTGATCGTACGCTTTATAATCGCCGTCTTTTGCCCTTCGAACTAATTCTGCGTCTTCTTTCTTCAAACAGAACCTTTGAATTAATAATACGTCGGTTAACGTAAATTGTTACATTTACCTGAGGTGCGTTTAGCTTGTTTTGCTATAGCCTGTTTATTCCTGAAACAAATTAAAGATTAATCATTTACATTGTCAAGTTTCAATCGTTAGAATGCCTGGCAAATGGCAAAAACGGACTTTTTATGCGCTTGAAATCGGGGGAGAATAAAAAGGGATTATTTGCTTTTTGTTAATTTGGGTTGTTAAATTAAAGCAAAAGAAGGCCTTAAAATGATATGATCCTTTTATATCGACCGATTTCTTATTAGCTAACAGGGAAACAAAAAAATTTTAAAAGGAGCTAACAATGAAGCAAATTTTGGTTTTAGGAGCCGGATTTGTAGCCAGACCGCTGGTAAGGTATTTGTTAGAGCTACCGGATACGAGGGTTAAAATCGCCACCCGAACAATTAGCAAAGCGGAACGATTGCTGGAAGGCCATTCCAAGGGTACGGCGGAAACCTTAAATGTGGAAAATCAGGGGCAACTGGAAAAGCTCATTAAAGAAAGCGATATCGTTATTAGCCTGCTTCCATGGATTCACCATATGAAAGTGGCGAACACCTGTCTGAAACTGGGCAAGAACATGGTAACCACGTCTTACGTCAAGCCGGAAATGAAAGCCCTGGATCAGGAAGTGAAAGCAAAAGGACTCCTTTTCTTAAATGAAATCGGTGTGGACCCGGGAATCGATCACATGGCCGCGAAGCGGATTATTGACCGCGTAAAAAATGCCGGCGGGAAAATAGAAAGCTTCTATTCCTATTGCGGAGGGCTTCCGGCCCTCGAAAACAATAATAATCCCCTTGGGTACAAATTCTCATGGAGCCCGGTGGGGGTGATGCTGGCCGCATTGAGCGACGGGCGTTATTTGAAAGACGGACAGGAAGTAAAAGTATCATCGGAGCAGTTGTTTGAACATTACTGGTTGGTGGATGTGCCAGGAGCAGGTACGTTTGAAGCCTATGTGAACCGCGATGCTTTTCCATATATCGAGATGTACGGAATCGAAGGCGTGCGTTCCATGTATCGCGGGACGTTGCGGAACATTAGCCATTGTGAATCCTGGAATTACTTCAAGAAGCTTGGTTTGTTCGATCGCGAAAAGGAATTTGATTTCCAGACGCTGTCGCCGCGTCAGGTCATTGCTGCACTTATCCATTCAGAAGGAAAGGATATTGTTAAAGAGATCGCCGAATATTTACATATTCCCGAATATTCGATTACCATTAAAAAAATGGAGTGGCTGGGCCTGTTGAGCGATGAAAAACTGCCCCTCGAAAAAGGGACGGCCTTTGACATGCTGGCTCATGTTATGCAGACCAAACTGGTTTACCAGCCGGGAGAGCGCGACCTTTTGGTTCAGTTTCACGATTTTGTGGCGTCGTATCCGGACGGTCGCAAAGAACGGATTACTTCCACCATGGTGGACCTGGGCATTCCCAACGGCGACTCCAGCATGGCTCGAACGGTGAGCTTGCCAGCCGCCATCGCCACTAAACTTATTCTTGAAGGGAAAATTAACGTCACCGGTGTACACATTCCGGTGTTGCCGGAAATCTATCAACCGGTGCTTGACGAACTGGAAGGCATGAACATCCGTTTAACCGAAAGAAAAGAAAGTCTGGCGTAACAAAACAAAGTAATACTGTTTCGGACAATTTTGCTCTTTATGGGTAAATCTTCTTAAATTAGAAGCCTGCGTTTTTGCGGGCTTTTCTGTTATAAAATAAAAAAACAAACATAGAGGAACTGAAATGAAAAACATTCTAATTCGGGCGGAAGATAAAAACATCTGGGAACGCCGCACGCCGTTAATTCCTGAACATATCAAAAAAATAAAAGAAGAAACTGGTACAACGGTTTTTGTGGAAAAATCGCCGAAACGTATTTTTAGCGAACAGGAATATGCAGAAGCCGGGGCGGAAATCACGGACAGCATGGTTCCCGGAGACGTGATTTTTGGTGTAAAGGAAATTCCAAAAGAGAAAATTTTAGACCGGAAGACATATCTTTTCTTTTCGCACACCATCAAAGGGCAAAAGGACAATATGCCCATGTTGCAAAAAATTATCGATAGCCAATCTACTTTAATTGATTATGAAAAGATTACGGATGACAAGGGACGCCGGTTGGTGTTTTTCGGTCGTTACGCCGGGGATGCGGGCGCGCTGGATATTTTATGGCTCATGGGAGAATATTGGCAGCACAAAGGCCTGAACACGCCTTTTGCTAAATGTAAACAGGCCAACCAGTATCATTCCGTGGAGGAGGCTAAAAAATTTCTGTCCGACATAGGGAAAGAAATAAAAAACGAGGGTCTCCCGGAAGCGCTTGCCCCGTTAACCATCGGCATTCTGGGTTACGGAAATGTTTCCCAGGGCGCGCAGCAGATTTTTGATTGTCTGCCCACCCAGAGAGTGGCACCTGAAGAATTAGCCGCTCTTGTGGAAGGCAATTCCTGGGATCAAAACACGATTTATATTACGGTGTTTAAGGAAGAACATCTGGTGCGCCATAAGGAGGGGCAGCGGTTTGACTTGCAGGATTATTACCAGCACCCGGAAAATTATGAACCGCAGTTTAGTCAGTACCTGCCCTATTTGACGCTTATTGTCAATGCCACTTACTGGGACAGCCGCTATCCCAAGTTCGTCACCTGGGAAAATCTGAAGCAACTTTATGAATCTTCCGATAGCCCCAAATTGAGCGGCATTGCAGACATTACCTGCGATATTAACGGGTCGATAGAATGCAATGTGAAAGCCACTGATTCCGGCATGCCAGCATATCGTGTCTTACCGCTGGAACAAAAAACCGAAGACGGCCACAAAGGAGACGGGATCGTTCTGTTGGCGGTGGACAATTTGCCTGCGGAGCTGCCAAGAGACGCTTCCGCCTTTTTTAGCCGCCAGCTTTCGCCCTTTGTACCTGGCATTGTCAACGCGGATTTTTCCAAACCGTTAGAAGAATCCGGTCTGCCAGAAGAAATCAAGCGGGCGGTAATTGTTTACAACGGTGTGCTTACAGATGCGTTTAAGTATCTGGAGCAGCATCTGGCCTGAACGTCTATGAACAAACCGCACATAACCGTCGTTGCCGCATTGATCTTTCAGGACCGAAAAGTGCTGATTACACGCCGCCCGGAAGATAGTCATCTGGGCGGCTTTTGGGAGTTCCCAGGCGGAAAAATTCGAGAGGGCGAATCGCCTGAACAGGCATTAAGGCGAGAAATCCGGGAAGAACTCGACCTAAATGTAGAAGTCGATGATCTGTTTTGGCGCGCTGAATTTGAATACGATGTTAAAGTCGTAGATATTGGATTTTACTTCTGCCGGATAGAAGCCGGTTCTCCGCAAATACGACACAAGGGCGTGGCGGACTCTCGTTGGGTCTTTTTGCCGGAATTAAACAAGTACCGTTTCCCGCCGGCAGACCAGGCTGTCGTTCAAAAGCTGGCGCAGTGGCAGCGTTCGGCTAAACGGGATTAGGAATATCCACAAATTCCACTTCTACGGGAAATCGATTTTTCAAATGGTCGCCTAAAGCCTTTATTCCGAATCGCTCCGTGGCATAATGACCGGCAGCCACAAAGTGTATGCCCTCCTCCTTGACATAATGAAAAATATGTTCGCTTACCTCGCCGGTCAGGTAAAGGTCTAACTCCTCGCCCACGGCCTGCTGTACCTCCTTTTGCGCGCCGCCGCTGATCACGCCGACCGTTTTAATCTTTTCCGGGCCGAATGGGAAAATCAACGCGCCGGAGTTAATCTTGCGGGTAATGGCTTCAAACACCTTTTGGGCAGGCAGTGGTTCCGAAAATTCGCCGCGAAAGCCGATAAAAAATCCTTTATAGCGGCCAAAGGGTTGCTGATTCCGCAGACCGAGCGTATCGGCAATCACGCGGTTGTTCCCAACTCCTTCGTGGGCGTCCAACGGAAGGTGAAAGGCAAATAGATTGAGATCATTCTCCAACAGCAGTTTAATGCGCTTTTTGTAGCTGCCCCGATAGAGCGGACGTTCGAAATTCCAGATAATTCCATGATGCACGATCACGGCGTCCGCTTCCCGGCGCAGGGCCTCTTCAAACAGCTCCACAGATGCACTCACGCCGGTGACGATCTTTGAGATTTCTTCTTTGCCGCAGACCTGTAATCCGTTCGGACCTAAATCTTCAAAATCACCGATGCGTAAATAATCGGCCATATATCTGGAAAGTTCATCGCGAGAAATCATTATAGTCCTCATTTCTTTTGTGAATGATTGGCGCGGAATTCCGCCAAAGCAGATTCTATTTGCCGGAGCAGCTCCGGGCTGTACAAACGTCCCGCTAAGTATCTTCTGGCCTGTTGTCCGATTTCTTCATAGGCGCTTAACTGGGCGGGATCGTTGATGGTAACGATGTTGACGCCCCGCTGGGACATCACTTCAATAGATCGCTGGTTGTCCCGGCGGCTGAGTTGGGTCAGTTGGTTGAGATATTTTCGTCCCAGCCGTTTCAGAATCATCTGGTGTTCGGGTTTGAGTTTTTGGAACTTCCTTTTGGAAATCAGCACGGCGCCGTTGGAATTGGCCAGCGGTAAATTGAGCATATATTTGATCTTGGTGAACCATTGCAGGGAAATGCAGGCCAGCGGCGAGGTATAGACGCCGTCAATCAATCCGGTTTGTAAAGAGGTCAGGACATCGGTAATGGAAAGGGGAATCGGGTGAATGCCAAAGGCTTTAAACGTGGCTTTCGCTAAAGGATCACCTTCCCAGGTCCACATTTTGACTCCTTTAAAATCTTCCACTTTTTTAACCGGGATATTCGTGTAAATATACACAAAACCCACTTCGGCCCAACCCAACAGGACGAATCCCTTCGTTTCAAAATTTTGTGAAAAGCGGGAGAAAAATTTATTCGCGATGTAATCCACTTCCTCATGATTTCTAAACAGAAAGGGTGCATCCAGAATGCGCACTTCCGGTAAAATTTCTCCCAGTCCCACTCCGGTAAAACCGGCGCTGTGCAGTTGATTGATGCGGATTTTACGTAAAACGTCTTTTTCGTCTCCCTGAACCCCACCGGGATAAATTTTAAATTTAACTGCACCACCGGTGGAATCGTAAATAGCTTTACTCAACTGCCGCATGATTTTCATCCAGGTGGTGCCTTCCGGAGCAAGGGTGGCAAATTTAATCGTGGTCTGTGCAAATGAAAACTGAAAAAAAAACAGGATGATTAAAAGCGATCTAAACATAATCGGATTACCCCTTTAAAAAAGGTGTCATACCATAAGTCGTTTGTCGTGTTCCGTTTTGTTCGGATATTGACAATGTGTCATTTTATGTCTGCAATTTCCGTTGGTTCACGGAATAATAAAAAAGGTTAATCATTAAAATGATACTAATCAAGTCGTGTGAACAAAAAACGACCGCCGGAATCAGAATCATTGCTGATCGCATAACAACCTCGTCTTCGGATAGAATTCCCTGGCTAAATGAGGGGGGCCGGTTGAACATCTGCAGGGGGTGGAAGATTCCAAATGAATTCAACGCTCATATTCATTGTGCGTGATGCAACTTCTCTTTATATTAGACAAAATGCGGTCGTTAAGTGTCGTTCAGAGATCAAACGTTCCCAAGAAGGGGTAAAGCCCATGCGCGTATTTGGCCCGGTGCCATCCAGAAGATTGGGGCGCAGTCTCGGGATCAACAATATCCCGCCTAAAATCTGCACCTATTCCTGCATTTATTGCCAACTCGGGCGCTCCGTCAAAATGACGGCGGATCGGGCAGAGTTTTATGCACCGTCGGAATTGTTTGCCGAAGTGCAAGAAAAGATTATAAATGCCCGCGCCCACAACGAACCCATCGATTATCTGACCATAGTACCGGACGGTGAACCCACCCTTGACCGCAACTTGGGCCGCTTGCTGGCGCTGCTTAAAACGTTTAACATCAAGTTAGCGGTCATTACCAACGCCTCGTTGATCGATGATCAAGAAGTACGCAGCGCGCTGCGCCAGGCGGATTGGGTGTCGCTGAAAATCGACGCCGTGGACGAAAACGTCTGGCGAGCTATAGACCGCCCGCACGGAAGGCTGAGCCTAAACAGGATTTTGAATGGTATTAAAGATTTTGCCCGGGAATTTAGCGGCGAATTAACGACGGAAACCATGCTGGTCAGGAATGTAAATGATGATGCCGGTCATGTGGAAGCCATGGCAGAGTTTATTCGTTCGCTTGCGCCCGAAGCCGCTTACCTGGCGGTTCCCACCCGTCCTCCGGCCGAATCCTGGGTAGCGCCGCCAGAGGAACACGTTTTAAACGCGTCATTTCAGATTTTTTACGAACGCGGATTGAATGTGGAATATCTGCTCGGTTACGAAGGGAATAAGTTTGCCTACACAGGAAATGTGCGGGAAGATATCCTGGCGATCACAGCGGTGCATCCCATGCGGGAAGAAGCCGTGCGGGCGTATCTGGAAAAAGCGCATAGCGACTTTTCCCTGATAGAACAAATGATCGCCGAGGGCAGCATCATTGTTTCGGAATATAACGGCAGGAAGTTCTATTTACGCAAACCAGTGGCTTATAAAGAGGAATAGCGCCTGTTTGGTCAAACCGGAAATATTAGGCGTTTTGGACGACCGCAAAGCATCCATCCCTAAAAGGAGCAACAAATAGAAAAGCAAAAAGGAATTAGGAAATGAGAATAGCGGTAATTGTATTACTCCTGTGCCTTAACGCCTGGCTCCGGGCGCAAACCTTTGAATTAAATTCCCCCGATAAAAAATTAAAAATAACCGTTCGAGTGGATAAACAAATCCGTTTTGACCTGAGCTTTTTAGGCCAAAAACGGTTCAGCGGAGCGTCCATTGCCATGGAGTTACCAAATGGGATGGTGCTTGGACGGAACCCCGTTTTAACGGCAAGCAAAAAGAAACATATCGACCGCGAGATCAAACCGGTTGTGCCACAGAAGAACCGCCTGATTCGTGACGCGTGCAATCAACTGGAACTTACTTTCCAAAAACCGTTCAAGCTGGTTTTCCGGGCATACGATAACGGTTTCGCTTACCGTTTTGTCACTTTCTTCCCAAAGGAATTAACGGTGCTGCGGGAAAAAGCGGAATTTCTTTTTACGAACGATGATTCCGTGTATTTCCCGGAAGAAAAGGGATTCATTACCCATTTTGAGCGTTCTTACAAACGGTTACCGCTGAGCGCCATCGGTCCCAATCAGATGAGCAGTGTGCCAGTTTTAATCGCTTTCCCGGACGGGGCCAAATTGGCTGTTATGGAATCGGACCTGCGTGATTATCCGGGTATGTATGTAACCGGCAGCCATGCACGAAAGCTCTCGCTGCTTTTTCCGCGGGCGGTTCTGGAGGTGAAGCCCGGCAGAAAACCGGACCGCGACGAAGTGGTGGTCAGACGCGCCGAATACATTGCACGCACCAAAGGCAGCCGAACCTTCCCGTGGCGTATTTTTGCTCTGTCCGAAACGGACGCCGATTTAATTACCAATGAATTGGTGTTTCAACTGGCCTCGCCGCTTAAACTGGAAGAGACCGGCTGGATTAAACCTGGCAAAGTTGCCTGGGATTGGTGGAATGCGCTGAATATCTACGGGGTTGATTTTCGAGCCGGCCTGAACACTGCCACTTACAAATACTATATCGACTTTGCCGCAAAATACGGACTGGAATATATTATTTTGGATGAGGGCTGGTCAAAAACCACCGATCTATTGCAGGTGAATCCGGACATCGATCTGGGCGAACTGTTCGCCTACGCCAAAAAGAAAAAAGTAGGGATCATCCTGTGGGTGCTGTGGAAACCGCTCGAACGCCAGCTCGACCGGGCGCTGGATCAATTTGCCCAATGGGGAGCGGCAGGAATTAAAGTGGACTTCATGCAGCGGGACGATCAGGCCATGGTGAATTATTATTGGAAGATCGCCAAAGCAGCGGCGGAACGGCACCTGCTGGTTAATTTTCACGGCGCGTACAAACCGGCCGGTTTGCGCCGGGCCTATCCCAACGTGATTACCCGCGAAGGCGTCAAAGGCTTGGAACACAATAAATGGAGTTCGGACATTACGCCAGAGCACGATGTGACGATCCCGTTCATTCGTATGCTGGCCGGTCCCATGGATTACACGCCGGGCGCCATGGTGAATGCCCAGAAAAAGAATTTCCGCGTGATCTACGATCGTCCCATGAGCCAAGGCACCCGCTGCCATCAACTGGCCATGTATGTTATTTATGAGAGCCCGTTGCAAATGCTGGCCGACAATCCGTCCAATTATTTACGGGAAAATCTCAGCATGGAGTTCTTGTCACAGGTGCCGACGGTCTGGGATGAGACGCGGGTGTTAAAGGCCAAAACAGGAGATTATCTGATCGTTGCCCGCCACAGCGAAGACACCTGGTTCCTGGGCGGAATGACCGACTGGTCGCCGCGTACGTTTAATGTCCCAATGGAATTTTTAGGAGCCGGAACTTACACAGCACAGATTTGGCAAGACGGTGTAAACGCCGATCGTTTTGCAAGCGACCTACGATATGAAACGCGAGAAATAAATAAAGACATTGTTCTAAAGATTAAAATGGCGCCCGGTGGCGGTTGGGTGGCGGTTTTGAAACCCAAAAATTAATTTTTAAGGAGAAGGTCTCCATGCGAACGACAACCTCATTCGTTTTTGTGGTCTTGATATTCCTTTTATGGTTGGTTTCTTGTTCCTCTCCGGGCAGCAAGAAACAGGCCGCTCAAACGCAGGTCTTGTTCGGAGAAAACTGCAAATTCAAAGCGGGCGACCGTCTGCAATGGGCAGACACAGTACTGAACGATGCTTCCTGGGAAACAGTCAGCTTGACCCAAGCCTGGGAAAAGCAGGGGCACCCTGGTCACGATGGTTACGGCTGGTACCGGCTGCGCTTTACGCTGCCTTCCGCCTTAAGAAAAAACGCCTACTTCAAGGACAGCGTAAAGATCGTTTTGGGCAAGATTGACGACTACGATCAGGTTTTTCTGAACGGACAGTTTCTGGGGCAGAACAACCGTATGTTCCCGCCGGATTCGCGCACTCCGCAGGAATTTACTTCCGGTTGGACCATGTA
>CAZJNP010000032.1:0-1908 GCA_964547355.1 uncultured Calditrichaceae bacterium | reverse complement strand
TGTTCCCGCCGGATTCGCGCACTCCGCAGGAATTTACTTCCGGTTGGACCATGTATGACGTTTCCCGTAGTTACGTTATGCCAGTGGATGATCCACGTTTGAAATGGGATCGGGAGAACCTTTTGGCGGTACGCGTGTTCGATTCCGGCGGCCCGGGTGGTATGTATGATACCGTGGCACGCAAAGCAGCTATGTTGCAACTGGAGGATTATTTCCGGTTTGATTACCAGGACACCGTATTTCAGCTAAGCGCGAACCGTTTCCGCAAAACCATCGCCATGGAAAATTTGAGTTCCCAAACCACATTGGAAGGAACGCTGTATCTTACTGTACGTGTCATACCCCAAGGGAAGCGCGTATATGGTGCGGAGCGGAAACTGGTGCTCCAACCGAAAGAGCGCCAGCAAATAGAGGTGGCGTTTGAAGATGCCCTGAACGTGCCGCATCAAACGACCTATCGCTTTTTTGAGAAGAACAGCAAGCAGGATGTGGTGGCCCGTGAGGAGGTGCCGTACATATTAACCCCACCGGAAAAACCGCAGCCCCGGATAAACGGCGCCATGGTGTACGGTCAGCGTCCCGGCAAGCCGTTTTTGTATCGTATCGCAGCTACCGGGCAACGGCCCATGCAATTCACGGCTGAAGGGTTGCCGTCCGGTTTGAAGCTGGACGCAAAAACCGGCATCATAACCGGGAGGGTGTATAAAAAAAGCACCTATCCTGTGCAGATTACGGTAAGCAATGCTTTGGGATCGGATACTAAAACCATTAAATTTATAATTGGCGATCAAATTGCCCTGACGCCGCCCATGGGCTGGAACAGCTGGAATTGCTGGGGACTGAGCGTAACCCAGGACAAAATTTACGCCGCGGCCAGGGCGTTTGTGGAAAAAGGCCTTGTCAATCACGGTTGGACGTACATCAACATCGATGATGGCTGGGAAATCTTTGGCGAATCATCTCAGCCCAGGCGCAAGCCCAATGGCGAAATCCGTACTAACGAAAAATTCCCCGACATGAGAAAATTAGGCCGGGACATTCATGCTCTGGGGCTGAAGTTTGGGATCTATTCCTCTCCCGGACCGTTGACCTGCGGCGGCTATACCGGCAGCTACCGCCATGAAGAGCAGGACGCCCGCACTTTTGCCCGCTGGGGCGTGGACTATTTGAAATATGATTTATGTTCCTATCGTAAACGGATGAAAGACACGAACTCCAGAGAAGAATTAATTCCACCCTACAGAAGAATGCACAAGGCTCTGCAAAAGGTGGACCGGGATATTGTTTATTCGCTGTGTGAATACGGATACGGGAAAGTGTGGGAATGGGGCGCTCAGATAGGTGGTAATTTATGGCGTACCACCGGCGACATCTGGGACGATTGGGAGCGCATGTTTCATATCGGTTTTCATCAGGAAGAAGCGGCGCCTTATGCCGGTCCCGGCCACTGGAACGATCCCGATATGCTGGTGGTGGGGTGGCTCGGCTGGGGCGAGCATCTGCATCCTTCCCGTCTGACGCCGACCGAACAATACACCCATGTGAGCCTGTGGGCTTTACTCTCCGCTCCGCTGTTACTTGGCAACGACCTGGAGCGGCTGGATGCGTTTACCCTCAATCTGATTACCAATGATGAAGTCATCGCCATTGACCAGGATCCGTTGGGAGAACAGGCAATACCGGTGATCAGGCAGGGCCCTGTTCAGGTGTACTGGAAGAATCTGGCGGACGGCAACCTGGCGGTGGGTATTTTTAATACCGGGAAGCGGGCGCAGAAATACATTCTGGATTTTAAGCGGCTGGGCATTGACGGAAAAAAGGTGCGCATAAGAGATGTTTGGCGCCAGAAAGAGCTGGGAACGTTTGCGCGCAAATTCAGCACAACTCTTCTGCCGCACGGGGTGACGT
>CAZJNP010000031.1:0-13794 GCA_964547355.1 uncultured Calditrichaceae bacterium | reverse complement strand
CTATTTTAGTATTAGCTATATGAACTATTTTTTCATTGCTGTAGCGGTGGTATTGTTTTTAATGTTTAAAAAGCGTTTTACGGAAATGCGCACCGTGCTGGTGGGCACCATTCTTACTTTTTACATCGGTTATTTCCTATACATCATTTTCCCGGCAGCGCCACCGCGGCTCACGCTGGCTCATCTATTCGTCCGCGATTTTAGCGGCACCTGGATCACCGCGGCTCAGCAAAAACTGATTAACCTGAATCCCTCTTCCTCACGGGCGGCTTTTCCAAGTCTGCATTGCGCAGTAACCCTTCTGAGTTTAATGTACGCCTTTAAATATAGCAGAAAGCTGTTTTTGATTCTTTTGATCCCCGGAATCAGTCTGGTTTTGGCTACGGTTTACCTGCGCCATCATTACGTAATCGACATTATTGGCGGATTTGCTCTGGCCATTTTTACCTACTTTGTCGCTCCCCATATCGACGGCTGGTGGGAACGCACCAGGATGAAATGGGCAGGTCAGCCTTTGCAGAATCATGTCGTTCCTGCTCCTGCGCCTGCTCTTACTCATGAAGAGTTGCCATCGCCCAAAGAATAAAACCGGGAGCAAGAGCATGAGTATGAGTATGCAAAATCTCTTAGGTTAAACATCCATGCGTAGAAATTTTCCCCAAAGATCATCAAAAGACATCCTATGGCTAACAACAGAGCAAATGATGGAAGTGGACCGCCTGATGGTCGGACAGTACCGGATACAATTAAAACAGATGATGGAGAATGCCGGTCGAAATTTAGCTCTCCTGGCCGTTACACTTTTTTTATCTTCCGGAACTACTAAGAAAAAGGTGGCAATACTCAGTGGCAGCGGCGGAAACGGCGGCGGCAGTCTGGTTTGCGCCCGTCACCTGAGCAACTGGGACGTGGAAGTTCACATCTATTTATCCAAAAGGGCACAGGAATTTTCCGGCGTTCCGGCAGACCAATTAGCCATTCTGCGCGAAATAAATCTTCCTGTCCAGATATTTAATCAACTACCGGATGGGTCATTTGATCTGGTCATCGATGGAATCATTGGTTACAGTTTGAAAGGACATCCACAGGGAACCGCTGCCAAAATGATCCGCTGGGCCAACGAACAGTCCGCGCCTGTTTTGTCTTTGGATATTCCGTCCGGGATTGACGGCAGCGACGGGCGCGTATCCGAACCGGCCGTTAAAGCCGCTGCTACCATGACCCTGGCCTTACCAAAAAAAGGTCTGAATTATGAAACCAGCCGAGCGTTTGTGGGCGAGTTGTTCCTGGCGGACATCGGTGTGCCCCCTCAGCTTTACCGTAAAGCTTTTGGCCGGGAGGTCGATCCGTTGTTTAGAAAGTCGGAAATTGTCAGGATAATATAGGAGTGGGAGCAAGAGCAAGAGAAAAGAAAGATAAGGTGAAATTTTGAAAATGAAAAAAGCGATTTATCTTGATTACAACGCCACCACACCGATCGATCCCCGGGTGGCCGAAGCCATGCTGCCTTATATTCACGAGCATTTTGGCAATCCCTCCAGCAGCCACCTGTTCGGCGTGGAAGCCAAAAAGGCTGTGGAGCGGGCACGCGGTCAGGTGGCGGATATGCTGCATTGCGGCATTGATGAAATCATTTTCACCAGCGGCGGTTCGGAGTCTAATAACTACGCCATTAAAGGTGTGGCTTTTGCCTACCGTGATAAAGGCAACCACATCATCACCAGTTCCGTCGAACATCCGGCCGTCATCGAAGTGTGCCGCTTTCTGGAAACCAAAGGCTTTAAAATCACCTACCTTCCGGTCGATGAGGATGGCCTGGTCGATCCGGAGGATGTGAAACGAGCCATCACGCCGCAGACGATTCTTATCTCGGTTATGCATGCCAACAATGAAGTGGGCACCATTCAGCCCATCCGGGAGATCGCGCGTATCGCCCATGAGTACGATGTATTAATCCATTCCGACTGCGCCCAATCTGTGGGTAAAATCCCGGTGCGGGTGGATGAACTGGAAGTGGACCTGCTTTCCGTAGCCGGACACAAACTATACGCCCCCAAGGGCATCGGGGCGCTGTATATCCGCAATGGGGTACAGCTGGAAAAGCAAATTCACGGCGCGGATCACGAACGGAACCGGCGGGCCGGAACCGAGAATGTCATCGAAATTGTCGGGCTTGGCAAAGCCTGCGAACTCATCGGGCAGGAGCTTGACGCTTCCATGAACCACCTGCGCACCATGAGGGATCATCTGGAAAAAACACTAACCGAACGATTTACAGACACAAAAGTAAACGGCCATCCGGAACTGCGCTTGCCCAACACCAGCAGCATTTCTTTTAAAGGCCTGGAAGCCAATACCATTGTTTCCGAGCTGAGTGAAAAAGTGGCTGTTTCCGCCGGCGCCGCCTGCCACAGCGAAAACGTAGAAGTTTCCAGTGTATTAAAGGCCATGGGACTTCCTTTGGAATACGCCATGGGAACCATTCGTTTTTCCGTGGGCCGATTTACCACCCGCAACGAACTCGACCGGGCGATTGAAGAAATATCACGGGTCATTGAAAGTTTGCAGCCTTCTGCCGCACCGATCTTTTTACAAACCAATTTATCCGATATAAAGCTGACCCACTTCACCCATGGCCTGGGCTGCGCTTGTAAACTGCGTCCGCAGTTGCTGGAAGAAGTGCTGCGACAACTTCCTACACGAACCGATCCCAATATTCTAGTGGGCACGGATACGGCTGACGATGCCGCCGTCTATAAGATTGACGATCACACAGCCCTGATCCAGACAGTTGATTTTTTTACACCTGTTGTAGACGACCCGTTTCAGTTCGGCGCGGTAGCTGCAGCTAATTCACTTAGCGATATCTACGCCATGGGCGGACGACCGCTTTTTGCCCTGAACGTGGTGGGCTTTCCTTCCAACCGCTTGCCCATCGCCGTGCTGGACCAGATTCTGAAAGGGGCACAGTCAGTAGCTGAAAAAGCAGGAATTTCTATCATCGGCGGGCACACGGTGGACGATACGGAACCTAAATTCGGTTTGGCGGTGAGCGGTTTAATTGATCCCAACAGGATTGTCCGTAATCAGGGAGCGGAACCCGGCGATTATTTAATACTCACCAAACCTCTGGGAACCGGAATTCTTGCCACTGCTCTCAAGCGTGGTTTACTGGCGCCCACACAACAGGAAATGCTGTTCCGCACCATGGCTGAGTTAAACCGCCAGTCAGCCGAAGCCATGCAGGCGGTCGGAGTGCACGCCTGCACGGACATTACTGGTTTTGGCCTGCTGGGTCATGTAATGGAAATGATGAAGGCTTCGGACACATCCGTCCTTTTGCAGTTCGGTCAAATTCCTTTTTTAGACGGCGTGCGTGCGCAGGCAGCTTCCGGTGTGGTCCCGGGCGGAACAAGGGATAATCAACTGTTCACCGATCCTTTTGTCCGTTTTGTCGATGAACTCAGCGAAACCGATCGCTTGCTGCTCAACGACGCCCAGACTTCCGGCGGTTTACTAATCGCCGTGGCCGCGGATAAAAAAGAAGCCTTACTGCGGGCGCTTGCCGAAAACGGGGTAACAACGCGTGCGGTCATCGGTCAGGTAACCGTACTTAAGGATGAAATTTACATCGAGGTAGAACCATAAATTTTGACAATAACTTTGTTTTATAACAGGGTGTTTCAGCTAAAAGAACGTCGCCTGCACTTAATTAAAAAAACAATGAGGTCACTAAAGTTTAGGTATGCTTATGAATTATATTCAAATTGAAATTGAATCGGAAATGGCCATTGTAACGTTAAACCGTCCGGATAAGCATAATGCGTTCAACCTTCCTTTACTGCAGGAATTGGAACAGACTTTTCTTAATCTGGCCGAAGAGAATAAAGTACGTGCCGCTATTTTAACCGGCGCCGGAGAAAAATCGTTTTCCTCCGGCGTGGATATCAGCGAATTAATCCGGTTCCAAACCGTCGAAGAGGCGCGCGCGTTTGCCCTGCAACTGGAATCCGCTAACATGGCTTTGCTGCGATTCCCCAAACCGCTCATTGCGGCCATTAACGGCTACGCCTTCGGAGGCGGTTACGGTCTGGCTTCCAACGCCGACGTTCGGCTAATGGTGCCCGAAGGAAAAATCGGATTCCCGGCGGTGCGCCTGGGTGCCATCCTTCCCATGGGATGTACCCTGCGGCTGAACGCCATCATCGGAAGCGGACACAGCCGGGAGCTGCTGCTAACCGGGCGCACGGTGGATGCGGAAGAAGCCAAACGGATCGGACTGGTGCATTTTATCGTATCCCGAGACAATTTAATGGCCGAGGCAAAAAATATCACCGCCGATATTCTCAAAGGCTCTGATACGGCCCTGGAAATGACCAAGCTGATGGTCAATCAGGAGTTGCTGAGCCAGATGCAGCAATACTCGGCGACCGCTGCCGAAAACTTCGCCTACCTGGCGTTTACGGACGAGTGGAGGAACCGCATTCGGGCATTTCTAAACAACAATAAAAAAGCTGGCAAACAGACCCGCTCGGAATAACCTGAAAATCTATGCTTACTTGATCATCAGGCATTTTTTGTGTACGGTTCGTTTTCAGGCAACAAATTTGTAAACATACAGTCCGGAGGCCACCCCCTGTCCGCGTGCGATCTTGCCGTCCCACAGCGCCCGGTAATTCCCCGCCGGCTGTTTTTGATCGATCAACCGCACCACTTCCCGGCCGGTAATGTCATAAATGGTCAACGCCACATGAACCGGCTGGGACAGGCGGTAACGAAACGTGGTTGAGCTGTTGAATGGATTGGGATAGTTCTGGGCAATGGTGTAATCCTGTTCGAAATTCTGGTGGGAAGAGATGCCCGTTTCCGCTGCTTCCGGCGCCTGAAATTCGAACACGTCCCGACTCGAAAACGGTTTGTACGTGACTATCCGAAACACATCGCCTTCATGCGGCAGAGCGATCTCACCGGTATCCGGCGCCGCCATTGTTATTTTCCAGGACTGTTTGGGTTGGTTATCCAACGAATCGATGATGTAAAAGTAATCATCAACGGAAAATTCGTTGTCGCTGTCTAAATCATAAAACATGACTTTTTTTACTATCGTATGGTCGTTTTCAATAATTGTATCGTGGTTGTCAATATCAGGAACGACGTCTTAAGCAAGGGAAAACAAATTAGTAAACGGTTCATCCCAAAATCAAGGGAAAAATAATAACCTCTGAAAATACATCATAAACTTGGGTAGAAATTTTGCGATGGGAAAACGCGCAGGAACGTTTCCTTCATTTACCTCACGAATGGTGATACTGCTCTTGCCGCTTAATCTTCGTCCAGGTTTTCCTGGATACGGTCCAAAATATCGTCACGGATGAGCAGCAGGATGGCCGCCTGGGGCACAATCACCAGTTTATCGTCGTCAATTTCGATTTCGATGGCGGCTTTGCGCAGGAAAAGTGCGTAATCGCCTTCCTCGGCCTGCAGCGGTAAATACTTCGCTTCCAGGCGATCCGATCGCTCCCAAGGTTCTTCCCCCATACTGGCCGGGTCCGGCAGCGGATATCCGGGCCCCACTTTTACCACATAGCCGCCCTGCACCTTCTCTTTGGTCTCCACGCCCTGGGGCAGGTACAGTCCGAAATTTGTACGGGCTTTTTCTTCATCGGGACGAATCAGCACCCGGTCGCCCACTACAATGATTTTTTTATCTTCGCGCATGGTTTTCCTGAATTAATTCCTTAAAAAATTTATCACAACCCGCAGATATTAGCAAATCAAAATCATTGCCCTTTTTCATCCATTTCATAAACCAGCGAAGGGGAAAAAGGTTCGATTTTTCCGAGGGGTAAGGCGGGTTGATACCTGATCCGATTCAAATTTCTAAATATTATTGTGGTTGACATTTTTCTGAATTTTTGGCGTTGTGGCAAAATTTTGCCCTAAAAACATTTTTGGGGAATGATTTGATTTGTTTCGTGTTCATTCGTGGTTGGAATCACTTTCCCAATACGCTGTTCAGTGTTTGTAAAAGTTTCTCTGCGCGCAATTCCTGTTCCTCTTTAATCACTTTCCCGTTATGGTCCAAAAGATACAGGGTGGGATAATTTCGCACAAAATACATTTCTTTGATCTTCAGCGCCTGCGCACCGATGACATGCGTCCAGTTCAAAGCCATCTGTTCAACCAGATTACGCAGCACTTGGTCATCCCATTGACCTGCCACAGGCGAACAGTGAATGCTGACAATCTCCAGACCTTTGCCACGGAAACGCTCATAGGCTTGTCTCAAATCGTTCAGTTCTTCCATACAGGGCACGCTGTGTCGGCTCCAAAAGTGCAGCAGAACATAACGTTTTCGAAAATCAGACAACCGTCTCTGCCTTCCCTGCAAGTCGGTAAACTCAAAATCCGGAGCCGGTTTGCGCTTGAGGTCTTCCTGAAACCGGATAAAGCGGGTGGCCTGAAGCATCCCCACACAAAAACGCTGCAGATCGGCGTCTTTTTCCTCCTCCGGCACCCGGGGACAAATTTCGGCCGACCGTACAATTACTTTTTTCCTCTCTTCGTTAAAACGCTGTACCAAAGCCGCGTAACGCGCTCTATCTGGTTTCTGCATGAATTCCTTTAGCTGTCGTTCCAGTACGGGAAACAGTTTTTGCTGATAAAACCGGTACACCATCAGCAGATGCCCGGGTTCGTTGTGCAGATTTTGTTCGATCCGCGGTAAAAGGTCGTACATCTCCGAAAGTGTGGCACATTTGGAAATTTCCGTTTCCCAGCGCATGACCGCGCTATCTTCCGGGACCGTTGTCCGGGCGGAAGTCAGTGTTGTCATGATCAGCAAAAGAAAGAGTGGTTTAATGACCACGTGTTTTCTCCTTAGCATTTTGTTTTGATTCCTTACGTCCGTTTTCAAAATGGATCGCTTCCCTCAGGCTTTTCATACGTTCCAGCGTCCATTCGCGGTAGCGCGCTGCCATTTCTTCGGGCGCTTCTTCCAAAAAGCGCTGGTAATAGCGCAGGGCCGTTTGCCGCTCTTTCAGATGACGGTCGTAAATCATGGCGATATAGAACCAGATCAGTTTTCGCTGCGGATCGAATTCATAAACTTTTTGATAGGCTCCAAGCGCCTGCTCATACTGTCCGTTCTGCTGGTAGCTGTCGGCTAGTTCGAAATACACATCGGCAATATAGGAAGGAATCGCCGCCCGGATGGTCTGATTCAGCCTTTGGATCGCCTTATCTTTTGCGCCCAGTTCTTTGTATGTTAAACCCAGGTAATACAGGGACAACGGGTCTTCTTTGTCCTTGCGGACGGCGTTCTGCAAAGCCAGCAGGGCCGCAGCCAGATCGTCAATATGGTAATAGCTCAATCCCAGCTTTTTGAACAGATACGCACTGCTGTCGCCGGCATCCATGGCCTGCAAGTAATCGCCCACGGCCTGATCGTACTTCTTTTGCTCGAAGAAAGCATCGCCCCGCGCCAGATGCAGTTTGGCCGAACGGGGATAATAATGCAATCCGTTGGCGGCGATTTGCAGGGCCGCCTGCCAGTCCTCTTTCTTTTTGTAAAGATTGAACAGGTACACGTACGACGCCGCATCCCGGGGATTCTGCTCCAATGCTTTGTGGAAATATCGAATGGCCGCCGGTCTCCGGCCCAGTTTGTAGGCGCAGATTCCAGCCTGCTTCAGATAAAAGCCGTTACCTGGTTGCTCCCGCAACAGGGACTCGTAAAGAGGAAGTGCTTCGGCATAGGATTCTTTTTGTATGAACAGTTTTGCCAGTTGAATCCGGGCCGCGATAAAAGCGGAATCACGGCGCAGCATTTGGCGAAAGATTTTTTCCGCCTCGGTCAAATGGCCGAGCTGAAGCCGGGTTTTCCCCAGGGCAAACAGGATGGCCGTATTTTCGGGTTCCAGCTTTACCGCCCGTTCAAAAACGGCCAGCGCCTGATCGTAGCGCTGTAAAGCGGAATAAGCATGTCCTAACAGTATCAGCGCCTGTGTGTTTTGGGGTTCCTGTTTGAGTAACCGCTCCAACTGAGAAACCGCCGCGGTGTAATTCCCGGAAAGCATCGTGCTTTGGGCTTTTAGCAGCGGTTGACCGGCTGCCGAAGCAATCGTTGCCACACAGAGTACCGTAACAATCCGAATAAACCATTTCATTGTAGCTTCCTTTGAGTGATGTTTCTTTCTAACCGGTCTTGCAAAAACGGCAAAGGGTATTTATGGGCATGGGAAAAACCGTAGAAAATCCCAAAGGCTGTCCCAGACGTATTCCGAGACCATGTTTGGTTACCGGCTAATCCGAAACGGAATACGCACCCACATTTCGCTTGTTTCACCGTTGATTTTGCCGGGTGTAAACTGCCAGCGCCGCACATTTTCCACAGCCAACCGATCCAGTAAGGGCGACCTGGAATTTTTTACGATTTTCACCTTTTGAACCCGGCCATGGACATCTACCAACACATTTAAAATAGCACCGTCAGGCAGAAGGCTGCGGTCAAAGTTTTCAGGTAGTTCCGGCTCCGTCTTTTTGACCAGCTGTGGCCATACAATCTTTTGTTCCGAAGAAAGGTCGGTTTGCCGGTGCGTGGCGGATTGTAACCGGAAACGAAAAGGAATGTTCATCATGGTTTTTACCGGTTTACCGTTTTTAACAGCCGGCTCGAAACGGCAACGAGCGGCCGCCTCTTTTGCGGCCCGATCAAGCAAGGAATCCACCCCCTTGAAAATAACCGATTTCTGCACACTACCTGTTTCATCTATGATAATCGAAACAACCACCACGCCTTCCACACCTTGTTTGCGGGCCGCTTCGGGATATTGCGGCCGTTCTTTGGAGATTAGTTTGGGTTTGACATCGACCCCATAAAACGGATAAAGATTCTCAAAAGCGGGATCTTTTCTTTCTTCCCAGCCCATCTTTTGCCGAACCGCTTTTTCCGCCCGGTATGCCTGCCATTGGTGTACCAGGTCTGGTAAACTCATTTGCCACAGTTTTTTCAGGTCGGCTTTGTTTTGGATTTCCACTGGTTTGGCGTCGATGATGATAAACAGGGCGGAACGTTTTCCGTCTTTGGTTGACTGACCGAGCCCTAACACCAAAGCCTGAAAAGCCGGAAAACTAACTTCCGTGTTCAGTAACTCCTTACGGAAGCTGTGCCGGCCATAGGAAGTTACCCGCAGGGCATAGCTGGTTTTCTGTAGCAAAATCGTCGGACGCAATGACAAATAAACGGTGTCCAACTGGGTATTGATCACTTCATCCGACTCCCCGGGGATGATCAAATCGCGGGTCTCTCCCTTCAGCGTAAATTTGCTGTAACCGTAAGTTTGCTGCAGATTATCATACGCCTGATCCAGCGAAACCAGCAAATCGTTAATGTAACTGATTTTGTACGTACCCGGTAAAATGGGCGTGTTGACCTTTTGCCCGTTTTCCGAAGCAGCCACCAGATAGGTATTCAATTGCACCACCGGTGGTAACGTGTCCTGAACCGATTGCTTTGCGCAACCGTTAATGATAAGTAAAATGAGCGAAAAATAAAAAAACAGTTTCATCATGGTCTTCCTTTTTGTTGAAACATGATGTTAATAAATCGTTTATTCTGTATAATCTGAACATTGAAATCTTGTCGTTCGGAAGAAAAAAGCCGTACGAAGGTGTGGGCCTGTGGTGCTTCATGGCCATCCATCTTTGAAATGAATTCGGGAAAGATCAGAACAGAGATGGCAATGGCGAGGACGGCCAAAAAAGCATAAACAGGCCGTAATCGGAACAGCAGGTGTCTCCGGTTTGCCGGTTGCCATCTTTTTTTGATGCGTTCCGGAATCGGAGGCTGCCGGTGTTCGGCTAACAAACGACGTGCGTTCAGCAATTCACTGAAGTATGTTGCGCACATCGCACAGTTACGAAGGTGGCGCTGAGCGGCCGGTGCGAGTGACTGTTCCGGTTGTTCGATTTCGGTTATGTATTGTTTAAATGCTTCACAATCCATTCAAAGGTTCTCCTGGTGATAAAGACGTATAAATTTTTCTCTGCCGTTTCTGGACAAAGAGCGCACCGTGGCTTCAGAAATCTTTAACATCTGAGCTATTTCCTTAACCGGGTAGCCTTCCAAATCACGCAACACCAATACCGTCCTTTCCCTGGGTGTAAGCCGATCAATAATGTGCTGAATATAATCCCGTTGTTCTGCATCCTGCTGAAAGACCAGTTTCCAGCTTTGCCAGTCCGTTAGAAAATTTCGTAACCGATACCAGGCTTTTTTCTTCACATCCAGCGCGCGATGCACCGTGCTGGTCAGCAACCATGCTTTGGGTGATAGAATGGGTGGTTGTTCTTTTTGTGATTTCAGCAGCGCCACAAAAACGTCCTGTACGACATCTGCGGCCAAATCCCAGTCTCCGGTAATCCGAAAGGCAATGGTCACCAGCCATTCCCGGTATGTTCGGTAGAGCTCTTCCATTGGTTTGTAATTATAGACGATTTTAAGGCTTAAAATGTGCAAACGAAGAAAAAAAATCAGGTCCGGTTACATTCAAAAATAGACAGGACGCGGCCGGTATCGCTTAAATCGGGCAGGATGTGATCGGGTTTTTCTTTTTCCAGAGCGTCCGGCGGCGTGACGCCGGTGGCCACGGCCAAGGTCTTAAGTCCATTGTCTTTGGCACAGCGTACGTCGTAAATGGAATCGCCGATGATCCAGGTATCCTCTTTTGAAAAGGACTGCCCAAAATGCACATCCGCCCGCCGGACGGCAATGGGCGGCAACTGGCTGCGATCGGAATGATCGCTGCCAAAGGCGCCCACCGGGAAAAATTCCGCTATTCCGGCCGCCTGTAATTTAATCTCAGCACCGCGTGCCATATTGCCGGTCACCAGTCCTAAATAACATTGCTCGATTTCGCTGCAACGACGCAGTAGGCGAAAGATGCCCGGCAAAATAATGGGCGGATTCATGGGCGTCAGTTCCGCCTCCAGCCGCTCCAGAAAATCCTTTAACATGCAGCCGATTAAATGTTCGTCCCTGCTGTGCGGTGAATCGTTCATTTCCAGAATTTTACGTACAATCAGCGGGTCGGTTAAACCGGAAAAATTTAGCTGAAATCCGTTTTTATAGTCCGGATACCAGTCATTCATCATTTCCAGAAAGACGCGCTTGGGGATGCCGCGCGCAGACAGCAGCGTGCCGTCGATATCAAACAGCAATAGTTTGGGTTTAGGATTCATTCCGTGTTCCTGTTCTCCCTGATTGCCTTACAGCAGGGTAGTTTTTCTCCTGCTCCTGCTCGTTCTCTTGCTCCATTCATGCCCAATACATTCGGCCATTAAAAAAGACAGCCCGAACAAATACATTTTGCGGACTATTCCTCAACCCCTAATCGATCCAGAATAAAGGCGTAATCAAAAGCGATTTCCTTTAAATAATCGTAACGCCCGGAAGCGCCCATGTGACCAGCGCCCATGTTTGTTTTAAGGAGCAACAGATTTTGATCTGTTTTTGTGGCCCGCAGTTTGGCCGTCCATTTAGCCGGTTCCCAGTATTGCACACGCGGATCATTCAATCCGGCGGTAACCAGCATATGCGGATATTTCTGAGCGGTCACGTTATCGTAGGGTGAATAGGATTTAATATAATCGTAATACTCTTTGATGTTGGGATTGCCCCATTCGTCGTATTCGATCACCGTTAAAGGAATCGTGGGGTCAAGCATGGTATTCAGCACGTCCACAAAGGGTACATGCGCGATGGCCGCTTTGAACAAATCGGGACGCATGTTGACCACCGCGCCCATGAGCAGGCCGCCCGCGCTGCCTCCGGCAATGGAGATTTTTTCCGGCGACGTGTATTTTTCTTTGACCAGGTGCTCGGCGCAGGCAATAAAATCGGTGAAAGTGTTTTTCTTTTTCAGCAGTTTACCGTCTTCGTACCAGGGACGTCCCAACATGCCGCCGCCGCGAATATGTGCAATGGCATAAATAAAGCCACGATCAATCAGACTGAAACGGTTGGAAGAAAAACGCGGCTCAATAGTAATGCCGTAAGAACCGTACCCATACAAATAGGTGGGGTTCTGCCCGTCTTTTTTCAGACCCTTTTTGTAAACGATGGACATGGGCACCTTTACCCCATCCGGTGCCGTGGCCCAGATACGTTCCATTTGATATTGCGCAGGATCATAACCGCCCAACACTTCTTCCCGCTTTTTTAATTCACGCTGTTTCGTAGACATATTGTAGTCATAAACCGATTTGGGTGTGATCAGCGAAGAATACGCAAAACGGAGAACATCCGTATCGAATTCTCGGTTTCCCGTGGGGTACACGGCATACACAGGTTCTTCAAAATCGACAAAATGGTTTTTACCGGAAACAAAGTCTATTACCCGGATTTTTTCCAGCCCGTTGTCCCGCTCAAATACGACCAGATAATTATTGAACAGTTCAATCTTTTCCAGTTTAACATTTAGCCGACCGGGAATTACTTCCTGCCAATACTTTTTTGCTGTGCGTTTTACCGGCGTTTTCATTAGCTTAAAGTTTACGGCCTGCTCATTGGTTAAAATATAAAACTCTTTTCCGCGATGATCGATGCTGTATTCGATTTTTTCCTTTCGCGGTGCGAACACTTTGAATGTACCCTCTGGTTGGTCGGCGTTCAAATACCGGACCTCTGAGGTCACTTCACTGCCCAGATTCATTAATATGTATTGTCCGCTTCTGGTGCGGGACGCGGAGAGAAAGAACTTCTCATCCTTTTCGTGATAAATCAGTTTGTCGTTTTCCGCTTTAGTGCCGATTTTATGGCGGTACAATTTAAACGGGCGTTTGGCGGCGTCCAGCGTATTGTAGAAAATGGTTTGGTTGTCATTTGCCCAGGCTAAGGAATAGTAAGTGTTGGGAATTTCGTCGTCTAAAATATTCCCGTTATCCAGATCTTTAATACGAATGGTAAACGTCTCTGAACCGGTGGTGTCGAAGGAAAAAGCCAGCCATTGGTGATTGGGGCTTACGCTGAAAACCCCAATGTCAAAAAATTTGTGGCCTTGAGCCAGTTCATTTTCGTCAAGAATGATTTCTTCCTCGGCTTCCAGGGAACCTTTTTTACGGCAATGGATCCGGTATTGTTTACCCTGCTCCGTTCGGGAATAATAAAAGTATTCTCCCCGACGTACCGGCACAGAAGAATCGGTTTCCTTTATGCGGCCGAGCATTTCTTTATACAACATCTCCCGCAAATCTTCGGTATGGGCCATCATGGCCTTGGTGTATTTGTTTTCTTCTTTCAGGTAATTCAAAACTTCCGGATTGTCACGATCACGCATCCAGTGGTAGTTATCCAGACGTACATCGTCAAAAGTCGTGTCGTAATGGGCGATTTTTTTCGCCACCGGCGGGTTCATTTTGGTTTGATTGGTACAGTTTGCCATAAAAAATCCTGCTAAAAATATTATAAGTAACCAACGCATAACGCATTCCTTTTTTATTTATTCGGCGATAAGTTACAAATTACCTCAAATAAAAGCCAATTTGGTCGGTCGATCAGCGTTTGCGGCAATATAAAAAAGGCAGACGCCAGGAATCGTAATAGAACTAAGCGCATCCTTTTGAATATATCTGCCATGCGCATACCATTTGTTTGAAATCAAGGGACCGGCTCTAAATTCCTTCATGACGTAAGTCACAAAGAAACATACCAAAGTTTTTTTAAATTATATTTTATTTATTAATCCTTAAACGAAAAAACCATAGAGCCTGAAATAATAACACACACATACCCTT
>CAZJNP010000030.1:0-13798 GCA_964547355.1 uncultured Calditrichaceae bacterium | reverse complement strand
CGGTTAAACTCCTGTCCAAACTCTAGTTCAGGTAATTAAAAAAAATCATATTAGGAGCGCAAATAGAATTAATGCGTTGCAAGTTTTGAGGCCCAAAGAAGGAGTGCCAGTCATGATTACCTTTTCCTTTTGGCTGATATTGAATGTCAACTTTATCCGTTATGTCATAACGGTTTGGCAATCCTAATAATTTTGCTAACGTCGAAATATGACGAGCTTTGTCTTTGATAAAATCTTCATATCGTATCAAAATCATATGCTCTTGGTTTCTTATATAGGTTTCCGCCATTAGGTTCCATCTGAAGGCTAGCATTTCAATGTAATTTTCCCCTGTCAACTTGAGCCATCTTCCATCTATGACTGTTTCCCAACCCTTAGGTAGGGTCTTTGTCTGGTTAGAATTTAGCGAAAAAAGATGTCCTGGCAGTTGTAGTCTGTTCAAGATGCTTCTAATGTTGTCCCGTGGGTCGCGAACAATAAAGACAAACCGTGATTCAGGGAAAAAAGAGGATAGTTCTTTATAAAAAAGGGTTAAGTTGGGTTCCTTGATAATTTTTTTAGAAAAATCAAATTTGTTGCGGTTAACAAATTTTTCAAAAGACATCTCCTTGTTTTTGACTTTTATATACGATGGTTTTTTTGAAAGATACTCCATTGTCAAATCTATAGTGGTTGGCAAGCCAGTGAGTTCTCCTAAAAGTGCTGCTATTGCAGACGTGCCAGATTTTTGGTTGCCAAGGATAAAAATAGGTGAAGAATGACATTTGACAAACCGGGATCTTACAAAGAGTTCAAACTGATCCATAATTGTCAGAAATCGTATAAGGAAAGGCTTGGTCCAGGTTGGGACAAATTTTCCGGCTTTACTGACTACTGAGGACCTGCTGATCATTTTGTGGTGCTTCTGGGTTTTCAGTTGGCAACTGGATAGAGGGAGCATCCGAAGTTTATGGCGCGACTCTGCCAGGGAAATAATCGTGATATTTCAGTAAGATGATTGCTGATTTTACTTGAAATATATACACAAATATGGCATCCTTCTGATTGAAAGGATGGTGCAAGTATGAACAAAAAATATCTATCAGTCGCTACAGATGGATTCGAAATCTTCATATCTAAACAGCTTTCTTGCTGAGCTCGATAAAAAGTTCGAGGCGATTTTTGACGCTATCGACCTGCCGAATATCGATCTCGCTATCCTGAAATTGCGCTGTGCGCGGTACAGCCGTCAATTCGACAAACAGGCCGCCCGGCAAGAGCCTTCACCGCGAGGAGGACGGGTACGCCATGGCGTCAAACTACGGCGCATCAAGTAAGCGCCATAAACTTCGGATGCGCCCCTGGATAGAGGCTAGAAAAACTGGCGGAAAATCCGTCCGGGCCTCTTTGAAAAGTCGATATTCAAACAGACGGGAATTGACACTAAATAATACGCTGATAAATTTCCAAATTCTTTTTTGCGTTTATTTCCCATGAGTAATTTTCTTTAATGAGTCTATGTCCATTTTTTGCCAATTTTTCCCTTAAATCAGGGTTATTGATAAGATCTGCCAATGCCTTGGCGATTTCTGTTTCAGATTGAGGATTAATTAAAATGGCGTGCTTACCATTTTTGACAATGTCGCATGTTCCTCCAACATTTGTGAATATAGCTGGCTTAGACATGTATAAAGATTCAAAAAGAACCGTTGCCAACCCCTCTGACCTGGAAGGCAAGATAAAAATATCAGCAAATCTTAACCATCTCTTGATATGATCATGTAATACTGGCCCAGGCATTATTACCTGTTTCTCTATATTGTGAGATTTGATAAAATCTCGTACGTAGGAACCAAGCATATTGCGGCCTATGAGGAATAATCTTGTTTTTCGCCGAACGCCGAATTGGCCAAGTTTGACATATGCATTCAAGAGTTCTTTTATTCCTTTTCGTTCGATCAAATAACCTATAAATAATATATTGATTGAATCGCTATATGTTTTTTTTAATTTTTTAATTTCTATTTCGTCGTCTTGAGTAATGTTAAATCTGGAAAAATTAACACCATTTGTTATGTAGCTACTTTTATTGCATATCCTGTTATTTGTATATAGCGTAGCTAAATTATAACCTTCCTTGCTAACAAAAACATTCCAATCAGACAACAACAATGATTCTTTCACCAGCTCAAAGCATTTTTTATTAAAATTCGGTATGTCAATTATCGAGACTCTGTGGATGGTATGTACTGTTTTTATCTTGCGCAAACAATTATCCCTAATGCAATTCGCAGACCATCCACATGGATAAGTAGCGTGTGCATGAATAATATCGAACTGCCATTCATTATAAATGTGGGATATGATATCTTTCATCCCCTTATACATCCATCTCCCAGTGTATTCGTATAATATATGCTTGGGAAAGGTAAGGAATCTTGAGTGGAATACTTTTATGCCATCATATGTTTCTTTCTTTTTTATTTTGGATAGCTGGTAATATCGCTTGCTAAAATATTTTATTGGGAAAGGGGTTAATGGAATTGGTTGTAAAACTCTTACATCAACACCGCAATTTTTCAGGGCCATGGCCTGTTCGTGTATAAATGTACCAAAAATCGGGTTCTCTGAATTTGGGTACCACATTGATAGTATTAATACTTTCATGCCAGATACTCTTGGTTGACTAGTCTGTTTTCAAAAAGAGAATCCCCAGAGAAGAAGATCGCGCTTCTGTATGGGAATCTGTCTCGGTTATTGTTATTTTGATTTTGTTTCTTTTCGTGCTGCGTTCTATCTTAAAAAA
Organism: uncultured Calditrichaceae bacterium; assembly: GCA_964547355.1. Lineage (GTDB taxonomy): Bacteria > Calditrichota > Calditrichia > Calditrichales > Calditrichaceae > CAZJNP01. Next base: position 11,013 of record CAZJNP010000030.1, on the reverse strand, counting down.
AGAATTCGGTTTCACGTTGAAAATTATGTGGTTGCAATTTTTCAAGATATTTGCTTCGTACTCTATATTATTCATTGGTCCCGCATGTTTTTTATTGAATAAAACGATCCAATTACCCTGATAGCTTTTTATCTGCACTCCATGCGAGGTATTTGATGATCTTAACAAATCGATAACCGGCTTGGAGGTATCGTCTTTACGGCTAAAATAAAGGACGTTAAGAAAAATATCATTTTTTTGTTGAGTAAGGGGTTGAATTTCTATTCTCCATGCCCCCGGATTTTCATCCCTGCGTCCTTTTGGTATGTCTCGTGATAATTCTTGATTTCGTCCATCAACCCAAAATTCGTATCCTTTACCGCCTATACGCCGTATGATACGTTTTTTTGGCAGTAATACCTTGATAAAGAGCTTTCCGGTTCCTTCCGCGACAGTAATTTCATCACTGTCAAGTGTTTTTACTATTCCGGCGTCTGTTGTTCCTTGTACTACTACTGATTTTCCGTTTAGCAGTGGTTTTCCGCTTTTATCGTAATAGTTTCCTGAATGCAAAAGCCATTTTTTCACAAATCCAGGTTTGACAGCTGTAACTCTGTCAAGAATAATGATAAAATTTGGTTTTAGATAAAGAAATTCCCTGTTAACAAGTTTTGCTTTTCTGGGTTGATTGTTCCCAATTCCTGCGTACCTATTATTATAGGCCTTGGTCAGGTCGGTATTTATGAATACATAATTGTCTTGAGACACGTACTGGATAATCCGGCCCATTTTAAACTCTTCCGTACGACTGTTAAGATCGCTGATACTGAAAGGGCGGTTGTGGCTTCGCGAGAATAAGTGGGGAGGGATAAATGTTCTGAAGGCGATGCGCTGCCCCCCGTCATTGACGAGGGGGAAGTTCTTGGGCCAGTGAACAATCGATTCGTCAGGATCATAAATTAGCAGGGTGTTATGTGCTATGGTGCGTTTCCAGTAATTCCAGTTATGATTTTTCCCTGGCCCCCACCATCTGTCATAAAAGCCACTGTCAATCACCAGGGGAGAATATTTAAAGACCGTAAATGAACCATGGTCTAACTGAGAATGAAATCCCCAATGCAGGCCGCTTTTGAAGGTTATGAAGGTGTCATCAGGGTCGAAACCGGTTCGTATGATTATAATATCTCCAAATCTTTTGGAGAGCGGCAAGTCGTTCAGATTTGCTTCGATGATCTTTGGGTCATACCACATGAGATAAAAGATCAGCGATGCGTTGTAATGCCCAAGCCATATATCTGTTTGGAATTTCCCTTTTTCCCAACGATAATATTTATTTAAGAAAGTTGTAAAGTAAGGATCCTTGAATATGGATTGCAATGCAGCCATATTGTTCATATCAAAATATGTCAAGCGCCGATAATTTACATCTCCAACATTTTCAAAAAGATTATCAGGACGCAGGCTGTAGATGATGTAGTAGCCTGCGTTGTGCAGAGTCGCAAAATTCTTCCACGGATTGATTCGTCCGGCGGTAGCCGTCCTCAGGGCCTCGCAATATTTGATGTAGGCGAAAAGTTGTCTCCTGCCGTAGGTTACCCCTTCCCAATTGCATGTTCCATCAACGTAATCTACTGACTTTTTGACATTATACTCTCTGTCAAACATTTTTGTGCCGAATTCTACAATGTCTCTTGCCTGAGAAATATATAAAGAGGCTTTGGGGTTTTCTCCATAGGTTGCCAGGCCGGCTATGAGCATTGCGAATTCCGCCTGGGCAGCATAATTATGAAAGTCAGGCAGCCGTTTGATATTTTCCAAGTTGCCCGGATAATATTGGTTAATCAGTGAGATAAAGTGTTCTTTTTTGTTTGTTGCGTTTAGTTCATCATGGCACCAGTCCAATCCGATCGCTAACCCCTCAATCGCATAGGCATAGCCGTTATTGCCGCCTCCATACGCTTTTACAGATATTGGAATTTGATCCATTGCCTTGATGGCGTATTGCGCCCATCTTTTGTCGCCGGTAAGCCTGAAAAGATAGCCGTACTTGTAGATATAATCTCTAAGCTCACCCAGCCTTCTGGGGATCTGGGCATGATTCATCTTGGCGGTTAATAATTTATATGCGTCTTTCAGATCTTTTGTGGCCTTTTCCTTGAGTGCCTCAAGATTAACGCCGGAGATGAAAATCCTGGGATGAGATCGAATGATGTCAGGAAATGCGGCCTTTTGATTCGCGAGTACGGCTGAGTTGCACTGAAAAACTACGGACAGAAAACCGATTAAACATGCGAGGATATATTTTTTAGTTATCATAATGGCTTCTCATAAAAAGTCATGCTGTGAGTAATCCTTTGGCAGGCCTTGAAAGTTCTTTGGTATCCCTTGATTCAACAGCTCCTGTTTATCCTGTTCCGGTATGGTGTTTGCCTGTCGCATTATCACTGCAGAAAGCGCGGTGACCATCCAAAATATTTTGGATGTCAGAAAAGGTGTCAGTTGGCCTGTGAATATTGCTTCCAAAACAAAAACCTGCATCGCGATGGAAAGATGCCGCAGGTGATCATCGTTTGCGTCGGCAAAGATTTTTTCCGCTTTTTTTGCATTCGCCCAGGCATAAAAGACAAACAGTAAATAGATAGCCAGCCCTATAATGCCCAGCATGGAGCCTGCTTCAATTATGACATTGTGAGCTACCATTACTTCGGAACCAGTAATCTTATTGCCACGAACCAGCACAATATCCGGATTCGCGTCCGCCAGGCGTTTATATTCGGGTTTGAATCCTCCAAGCCCAACCCCTATGAAAGGGTGTTCCTTCATCATTCTGATTCCCGCTCTTATGGTCATGACCCTGCCGAGATCAAGTTCTTCTGCTGAATCGGCCTGAAATATGTTTCTTACCCTGGCCCACATCCTGTATTTGGCTCCGTCAGGAAAAACGTAGAAGGCCGCCAGAGCCAGCATAATGGTTGTCAATAGCGCGATGATTTTGCGCTCGCCGCTGAACAACTTGAAGGGGACCAAAAAAATCCCCAGCAGAAGCGCAAAAAGCGCTGCCCGGGAAAAGGATATAACGGTGCCCGTTACAAGCAATATCAATATGCACCAGAGTGCGAGTTTGATGGATCTTGTGTAATTTGAAAATAACTGTGCCAGAGCGAAAGGTATCAGCAGCGCGGAAGCTTCCCCAAACATATCCGGATTGGTGAAAAAACCGGCTATCCGCTTATATCCGCCCGCGCTCCAGCCTATATTGGCCTTTAGACAATAAATGCCGTAGATGGCGGCGACTGCGCCGAATATTAAAAGAGTCCATATGATGACGGACAGTTGTTTCCTTGAATTTATGATATACACAAACAAAAAAAATGGAATAAATGCTCTGAGATAGCCCAGGAAAAATTGCCAACTGGTATCCTTGTTGAACCAGCATGAGAGAGCGGCCCAGAATATAAAGATATAGGCTACAGTTACCTGTTTGTTTCTCTGCCTGACCACATCCTTGCATATTGATGCGTGTATGATCCATGCGATCATGACGACCACACCAATGACGGTAGCAGGTCGGTATTGCAAAAGCTCTGGAAAATACTTCATTGGCTCTAGGAATATCCCGAAAATAAAGACAGGCAGCACCAAGAAAGGATTTATCAGAGTCAGGAATGCGGTACCAATGGTGGCGGCTATAAATATCGTCAATACGTTCACGTTCAACAGATTCCCATCTGCTTATAGATGATTATTGAGAGTGATTTGATGTTGCTAGTATTTTCCTGAATATATCGGTCTTATGATGAACATAAAGAAAGAGAGGGATATTCCAAATTGCAAACAAAATTAGACTCTCTATTTTTTTGAAAAACATATTTGTCGGTTGCGGTACAGTAATTGGGAAAAAATAGTTGGCAAGCAAAAGCCCCAGGCACATATAGAAAAAAGGATAAAAAAGCCGGATAGTATGCTTTATTCTGTTTAATAATGAAAAATTCAAATTGATCAAAAATGAATTTACCAACAATCCGGCTACGACTGCTGATACAATTGTTGTGCAAAAAGCTATTCCGTAGATGCCTAGCTTCATTTGAATAGAAAAAAACATCAGGATAACACTCAACAGAATTCCGGCAATTCTTAATGAATAGATTGTATGAATTTTGTTGATTGCAATAAAAAAATTAATGATGCCTGCCTGGATACAGGCAAAAAAAGATGATGCTACAATAAACTGAATAGCCGATACCGCTGGAATATATTTTGGTAAGGCGTAGTGGATGAGCAACGGTATCATGATTATTGTTGAGCCAAAAAAGAGAGGAGAAATATGTGTGGATACAAAAAGTGGTGTCCAGATATAGTTCTTGAGGCTCGCGGTATTATTTGTATTTCCATATTTTTCCGTTAACTGTGGGAAAATTGTCATGAAGATGGAACGGTAAAGAGTGTCCATGAAAGTTTTGATGGTCACTGCTATTCCAAAGTAACCTAATTCAATAATTGGCAGGAAGAGCATAATCATTATCCGATCTATGCTCATTATCAATTGGGATAGTAAGCCGTTGCCGAAAATGGGGATTCCTGTTTCAAGTAATTCTCTAATATTTCTTTTTGACAAGGAAAAATGTAGGATATTTTTTTTCTTTTTTAATCCTAATATTATTCCAAGGCAATAAGCCAGTAGAGTCGAAGTCAAGACCCCTCTGATACCGAAACTTATTCCTAATAATATAACGAAAACTATATTGGTTGCAGAGAATACAATAATCAAAATACCTCGCGTAACGAAGTCTTTTATTGAGACAAGATATTCTCTGATAAAGAAAAATATGCTTTGTGCTACTATGATAAATAATACAGTTATTAATTCGAAATATTTATTGGATGGTTTGTTATATACTATTGGGTAAAAAATGAATATGATAGAGCAAACGATACTCGCAGAAATTAAATTAAACGTAAAAGTATTGCCATATATCGAAGCGATGTTTTCATTGAGGCCTTTCCCTCTATAAAAAGATACTTGCCGCACCATGGCCCAAAGAGTGCCAAGGTTCGCAAATACGGCATAAGAAATAATTAAGCGATAGATATGTAGTTCACCATAGGATTCGGGCCCCAATAGGCGCGCCACAATAACAGCTTGAAGCGCAGACAAAAACGACGCGATTGCAGCGCTTGCTGTACTTATTGAAGTATTTTTAATTAATTTTTCCTGTAACACAATTATTGGTAATTCGGTTTGTCCTGTGGTAAATGCCTTGATATGCCTTTATCAGGCTATCCCAGCTCCTTTTTTCTAGCATTACTTGTCTTGCATATTTTCCTAGTATCTTTCTTTCTTTTTTGTTATGAGCAAGCTGCATTAATTTTTCCGCAAGATCTCTCCTGTCTCCGGCTTTATAAAGAATTCCTGTTTTTTCATGATCGATCAGTTCCCGCAGCCCCCCGACATCACTGGCTACTACGGCTTTTTCCATTGCCATCGCCTCCAGGGGCTTCAAGGGAGTGACAAGCTCGGTTATGCGTTTGCTGATTCTTGGGTATACAAGGATATCCATGATTGAGTAGTAGTCCTGAATCTGGTCGTGGGGAACCCGTCCGGTAAAGATTACAGTCCGGTTCATCAATCCCAGGTCTTCGGCCAATCTTCGTACCCGTTCATCCTCTACCCCCCCTCCTACCACTACGAGGGCTGTTGTATTCTGGTCCTCGGCTGAAACCATCGCCATGCTGCATATCAAATCAGAAAGACCTTCAAATGTGAAAAAGGAACCGATGAAGCCGATGACCGTTTTGCCTTGCAGATCATATTTTTCAAGTAATGCTGTTGATTTGGGGCGTGGAGTGAAAATTGCGGTGTCCACCCCGTTAGGCACCACAAAAATATTGCCGCGATCAGTCCTGCGGGCGATTTCACTCCTCAGCCCTTCACAGATGCACACTATGGCGTCAGCCTTGTCAAATATGCGCTGTTCCATTTTCTGGCTGATCCGGTATCTTAAGGACCCTTCAGAGAAACGTTGCCGGTCCACAGCTGCATCTTCCCAGAAGGCCCTTACTTCATAAACGAACGGGATTCCCTTTTTGCGGGCTGCCTTCATCGCCGGCAGGCCACACAGGGAAGGAGAATGGGCGTGCACAACGTCAAAATCTTCCTGTTCAATAATGTGCATTATTTTCTTGTATAATTTTTTCATTTCACGCGTTTCACGGAAAAAGGGCATCTTCGAAATGATTGTGTCGAGGCTGCCCGGTGTAAAGCATGAACGATGATATGGTATGCCGTTGATCCTGTCATGACTGTTATCCGTATGAAACCTTGGCGAGGTTACAACTACGGGCTTGAAACCGGACCTTGCCTGAAATTCGACTATGTATTTGCTTCTTATGCTGTATCCACTGAGATTTGGAATGGATCTGTCCAGTACATGCAATACCCTGAAGTTGATATCCTGGTCGGAAATCATCTTGCCCGTCTCCTTTTATCGCAGCGCTGCCTGAACTGCGCGGCTATTTTTGAAAGCAACCAGCGCCTTTCAAGCCGGCTTCTTTCCCCGTCTGAAATTACGTGATGCCCATTTTTTTTCAGCAGAAAATCCAGCAGATCCGAAACTGGTACAAACCAGCCGGATTTACGGCTGAGACGTTCCATCAGATGCCTGAATTTTTTGTCCAGCCCCCTGTTGGACCAGAACCCTTTCCCGAAATGGGTGGTAACTATGCACACTCTGCCTTCCTGTTCCAGCCTGTCCTGATTTTTTTCAGATAGAAGCCTGTTGAACATATCCAGTGTGGAGCCGTCCGAAGAAGAAAACCAATAATTCACATAGGGCCTGAGAGGGTCGTGATATGGCATGTAGGGACAGATTGCATATGTGTTGATCCGGTCAAATGTGAAGTTGCGCACGTATTTTATACGACTTTTGCAGATATCACCCCAGAAGTAAGGGGTTCCCCTGAGATGACCTGAAAACTTGAGATGTTTTTGGCCCATGGTCAGCAGACGATAAATTGACGAATACATGCCTGTCAGTCTGTAATGTCCCCAATATACGTTATCCAGGTTTATGTCATGGTTTGCCATGATTTTGGGATATTGGCCAAACAACCGACGGAACCTTTCAAGCCCTTTGATTGCTTCTTGCCGAAATGAACTGTGATAAGTAGCCATATGGTAGCCTATTTCGAAGCCGCTTTCCTGTAACTTCAATACCCATTCAAGGTATTTCGGGTTGTCGCAGGTTTCGCCGGGGATGCGTGGCGGCCTGGTTCCTTCAATCGGCCAGACCGATTTCGTCGTCCTGAATCCACAGTCCGCGAGGAAGGAATATATTTCTCTGACGTTGGTCAGAGTCGAGCGGTCAGTGTCATCAAAAATGGAAAATGCGAAGGCCTTTCCACCGGGGAAATGCAACGGCTTGTTCATGCTAGCATTCAATTTTAACAGGCGATTTTTCCCTTCCGGAAGGTGAGAAGGCTTTTTGCTGTTTCGCTGAATTTGCAGCTATTCCCGGCGAAGGCCTGATCTCGCCCACTGCCTGCCGCAGGGGGGCAAATCTGGGCCGTTTTCGCCTTGGTTCGCGGCGGTTCGGCCGCCGATTTTCAGGTCTAGCCAGCCCGGCTGGCCGCCAATCTGGCTGAGTTATTTTTTTCTCCAGGGATATCAAGACATTTTTGATTATAAAATCACTGAGCTTTTTATGATAATAAGACAGGATGGTTGTGCAGGAAAATGCAAAGAGGAAGGCTTCAAGAGGCCTAAGGTTTAATATGCGTATGCTCCACCATAACACACCTGCATGTATCAAAAAAAAGGAATAGCAGTAATTTTGAATGGCAAACAGGATAGAATTGACTTGGCTGTAGCGGTTTGATGCTATGGCTTTAATATCATGCCTTGATAGTTCGAGCCGTTTTATAAGATAACCTGCAAAAAAGGCTGGAAGATACATATTGTGTATGGGGTGCCAGCAATAAAAGGAAAGAAAAAGTGTTATTAAAAATAATAAGTTTAAGAGGCTGTTTGCTATTGATTGTAGGAGAAACACACAAAAATACAATATCAAAATTAAGGTGATGAACCAGGATATGACATATACCGGGTTGTCCAGGAACATGCTACCGCCTGAAAATATAATGATATCTTTCAGAAAATTCGTCGGCTTGTAGGCTATGAAGTGGTTTACAGTTAAAACTATAATGATAACAGACCAGTAGGGGATCATGATTTTGACAAAGCGGCGCCGAAGCCATTTCGCCGGCCTTATCCGGTTCTGGCAGGCAAAGTAGCCTGATATGAATAGGAATAGCGCTATCCCCAATTTATCCAGGCTGTATGAATGTGGTATGGAATTGAGCGATTGAAAATGAAAGATGAAAATCAGAAATGTGGCAATAATACGGACGATACTCGCCCACATCACAGGCTTCTGGTAACCATGCCTGTAAAAGCCGGCCACACTGTCCGAAGTGGTTTCCGTGAAGCGTCCCGTGGCGCTTGTTTCCATGTCCTGCCGGTTTCAAAATGATGAGTTGATTTCAAAGAAATCCTTTATCGATTCAACTACTCTCGCAGCAGTATGGCCGTCCCACATTTCAGGTATGTTTCTTCCTGGCATGGGAGATCGCAGTATTTCGTCCACTTCCTGTTCAAGGTTTTCGAGGGCGCACAACTTGTTGGTGCCCTGGGTTATTGTTACCGGCCTTTCTGTGTTGGGCCTCATAGTCAGGCACGGGATGCCGAGATAGGTCGTTTCCTCCTGAATGCCCCCTGAATCAGTTATGACTAACCTGCAATTGAAAATCAGGTTCATGAACCGGACATAGCTTTGCGGCTCGAGCAGCAATATACTGGTTGTCTGTTTCAGACTGTCCAGCAGACCGGAATTTTCCAGGTTTTTTTGCGTCCGGGGATGGACAGGAAAGACGATCGGAACCTTGCGGGATATCCGGACGAGGCTCTCACAGGCCTTTTGGAGGAATTCAGTCCTGTCTACATTTGCCGGCCGGTGAAGTGTTACAACTCCATAGCCTCCTGGTTTCAGGTTGTACTCTTCATAAGTATGCTGGTTTTGGATATGTTTTTTCATCAATTCCAGGGAATCGATCATTATGTTGCCCACCATTTTTATCCTGGCCGGGGCCACTCCTTCTCTTTTCAGGTTTTTATCCGCATCGGCAGACGGAGTCCAAAGGATGTCGGCAAGGGCGTCAGTCACTATTCTGTTGATTTCTTCAGGCATTGTTCTGTCATTGGAGCGCAGGCCCGCCTCCAGGTGCGCAACTTTTATGCCCAGTTTCACCGCGGTAAGAGTGGCAGCCATCGTGGAATTCACATCCCCTACCACTATCACCAGGTCGGGTGGGCGGTCAAGAAGGATTCGTTCATAATGAATCATGACATTCCCAGTCTGCTGGGCATGTGTGCCGCTGCCGACGCCAAGATTGACATGAGGCTCCGGCAGGCCCAAATCGTGGAAAAAGGTGTCTGACATGTTCAGGTCGTAATGTTGTCCTGTATGAACAATAGTAACAGAAGCCCAGGGTTGTCTCCTGAGAGCATGATATAAGGGGGCTATCTTCATGAAATTGGGTCTGGCTGCCGCGATTAGATGGATGTCGATTTGGGGCATTTTCCGTTTATTACCACACATTTTTCTTGCCCATGAAAAAATAGATGAAGGCCATCAGGGCGCAATAGTTCAGTTGGAGTACGGTTTTTACTGGAGTTGATATACGTCTTGCATATTGATTTTTTCCAGGCAGGAACGCCAATGTCACAATTACGAATATAGCTAAAAGTGCAGTTTTAAATTGGTTTCCTCCTATTATGAATGCCGCGATGGCGGCAAGTACAGCAAGAAAAGGGACTATCAGTCTGAGCGCCTTATGCGAAATGAACCTGAACCATAAGGGATGGCCGAAGGGAATGACAAGCCCTGGGTTGTTGAAAATAAGCTGCCAGTTTCCCATCAGGGTTCGTATTTTTCTTCTTTTTTCCTTGTTGAAATCCTCGGATATCACATCCCATGCCCTTGCCCCAGGCTCGAAAACGATTCGGTACCCCTTTTTTGCTATGTTCAGAGGAATCAGTACATCATCCAGTATGGTGTTCTCAGGAATTGGTTGGAAAAGATCTTTTCTGATGGCATAAATGGCCCCAGTTGCTCCTGCTACGGAGCCGGTTTCCGATTCAAGTCGTCTTATCTTTTTTTCAAAGTTCCAGTAAGCGCCCATTTCCGCCTCTATCTTACTGTCGCTATCATGGTAAAAAAACAGTTCTCCGCTGACACATCCACATGAAGGATCTGACAGGGTACGGACCAGATTGTGAATGGCGTCTTTCTCGAATTCCTGGCGTGCGTCCGCGAATACGATTACTTTCCCCTTTGCGGCTTGAACGCCAAGGTTTATGGCGTACGGCTTGCCCTTTGACGGGAAATAGGAAATGAGTTTTACGTTTTTTTGCCTGGAGGCAAGAATCCGAACCGTTTTGTTTGTGCCATCGTCAGAACCATCTGACACAACGATGATTTCCATTTTCTCAGAAGGATATGACTGGGACGCAAGATTTCTGATGCGCCGTCCGATTCTCTTTTCTTCGTTCCTGGCGGCGATTATTACCGATATGGAAGGTTCCCAGTCTCTGAAAGCAACTTTCTTGTACCGAAACGAGCGTAATATCCTAAGCAAAAGATAATAACCGAAATAGGCATAAAATATCAAGCTAATTGTCAGGCACAAAACAACCCAGGCCGCAGTTGTTGGAGTAATTGAACAAGACAACATTCGGGTCTCAGAGAAATCTGAATCCGTGACGTTCTGAGATGAACGGGCGGTTAGCTACTGATACGGGGTGCATTAGGTTTTGTCATGATCCTCAACATGCCTTTCTGGCCTAATTTTGCTCTTTGGCAACAAACATACGGACGAGGCAGGTGAACTTGTTGACAGCAATTCCCGGCGAAGCCTTGTCCTGGCCCTTGTATCTTAACCAAAGCACAGAGAAGCGCCGTAGACGGCCGTATGGCCAGT
>CAZJNP010000029.1:0-13894 GCA_964547355.1 uncultured Calditrichaceae bacterium | reverse complement strand
TCGCAGTTAGCTTGAGCGCAGCGAGATCCCACGAAGCCATACACGACGCCCTCGGCAGGCAACGTCAGATGTGTATAAGGGAAAGGAGAGAGGTTGAAGGAATAATGCCGGCCGGGATTAAAATTGCCATCGACGGACCGGCGGCTTCCGGGAAAAGCACCACGGCCAGACGCGTAGCCCAAAAACTGGGTTACCTGTATATTGACACCGGCGCCATGTACCGGGCGGCCACTTTAGCCGTTTTGCAGGACAAAGTAGATATTTACGATGAAAAGGCGGTGGTGGATTGCGTCAGCCGGCATACCATATCCATTGAAGTTCGACCGGACGGCCAGCATACCTTTCTGGATGAACACGACGTGACTCCTTTACTGCGCAGTTCGGAAATCAACAAAACGATCAGCGTAATTTCTTCTTACCCCGATGTGCGCAAAGTGATGGTGGAGCAGCAGCGCCGCCTGGCCAGCGCGGGCGGCGTGGTGATGGACGGCCGGGATATCGGCACCGTGGTCTTACCGGATGCCCAGTTGAAAGTGTTTATGTTGGCTTCGCTGAAGGAGCGGGCACGCCGCCGTTTGCTGGAACTGGAAGCGCAGGGGGAAACCCCAACACTCGGCGAAGTGGAAGAAGAAATCAAACGCAGAGACGCGCTGGATTCCTCACGAAGCGAAGCGCCGCTGAAAAAAGCACCGGACGCCAGAGAACTGGACACGTCCCATCTTTCCATTGACCAGCAGGTGGAAATCATTTACAACTGGGCCAAAGAGATCATCGCGAAGGCGCGTTGAAATGAGCTTTACCTTCGCCCGATTGGAAGACATTCTTCCTCGTATCGCTTAAGTTAAAAAATAGTTTTATGGAAAACCGCGCCATGCAAAATAAATTTCGAAATAAACGGGAAATTGCCAAAGACTGGTTGCCCCGCTATACCGGCACGCCCATCGACGAATTCGGCGATTATATTCTGCTGACCAATTTCCCTAACTATGTCACTTTATTTGCGGAAAAATTCCGCTGCGATATTCGTGGCATCGGCAAACCCATGCAAACCGCCACCAATAGCGCGGGTCTGACCATTATCAATTACGGCATGGGCTCTCCTAACGCCGCAACGATCATGGACCTTTTGACGGCCCGCATGCCCAAAGGTGTGCTGTTTCTTGGAAAATGCGGGGGGCTAAAGAGCTCCACGGAGATCGGGCATTTTATTCTGCCCACCGCCGCGATCCGGGGAGAAGGTACCAGTAACGATTACGTCCCGCCGGAAGTTCCGGCTTTGCCTTCGTTTAAACTGCACAAGTTCGTTTCGAATAAAGTGATTGCCGCCGGTCAGGAATACCGTACCGGGGTGGTGTACAGCACCAACCGCCGGGTGTGGGAATGGGACATAAAGTTTCATGACTATCTGCGTAGTGTTTACGCTCTGGCCATTGATATGGAGACGGCCACGGTGTTTATTGTGGGACAGGTGAACGGGATTCCGCGCGGCGCGCTGCTGCTGGTTTCCGACCTGCCGCTCATCCCGGAAGGGATCAAAACCGCGGAGATGGACAAAGAAGTGACCAAAAAGTTTACGAATCTGCATCTGCAATTGGGAATCGAAGCCATGACCGAAATCGAGGAAAAAGGCGAACCGATCAAGCATTTTACCTATTGATTTATCCGGCGGCAGCCGAGGATTTTTTTTTAAAGGCTTATAAGTTATAGAATTTGATTAACACCGAGCTTCAGCTCGGTGAAAAAAAACGAATTATCCCCAAACCAATGGGCTTTAGCCCCTCATTTCTTCCCTTCTGCAACGCTCTGTTAAAAATGCAGGAAGAGGGATAAGGGTGGTGCCTTTATGGCGCCATTATGCACCCAATTGCATATTTTTTAATGTATTTATTTTTGGGAATAACCCCGCTTTGAAACAGAGCATCCCCTCCGATGGTCGTCGCATGCCTCCGCTGAAATCTAAAGTCCGTAAACATCCGATGGGCAGGGAAAATGAACAGGAGAAAGAGTACGGGCAGGTGCATGGTCAGATGGGGTTCGTGTGGTTTGAACCATCGGTTCAGGGCGTAAATAACAATCCCTTTAATCCGGTCTTCCAAACTCTTTAGCCGCCTGCAGCATGGCCATATAATTTTCGAATTTGACATAGTCCGGGATGGAATTACCGGAGCCCACCATATAGCCGCCATTGTATCCGGCGGTTTCGATGTTTTGACGCACCTTTTCCCTGACCTGTTCCGGCGTACCACGCGCCAGCAGATCCACGTCCACATGGCCGATCAAACAGAGCCGGTCTCCGTATTTTTGCTTGACTTCCGCCAGAGCCATGGCCTTGGGCTCAATGGGATGTAACGCGTCCACGCCGCAGGCGATGATATCGTCCATTACTTCCCACAATACGCCGTCCGTGTGGTAGATCAGTGGTTTGCCGCTTTTTTTGGCCAGGTCGCCGATTTTTTTAAGCCACGGGAAAAAATATTCCCGCAGCACGTCCGGAGACATCAGCAGGCCGCTGCTAAAGGCGATGTCGTCGCTGTACCACAGAACGTCCACGGCGTCGCATTGTGCGAAATACTCGAACATGCTGACCACCAGATCGCCTAAGCGGCGGTTGAGTTCCCGGATCAGTTCCGGATTTTCGAACAGGGCGAAAGAAAAGCTCTCGAAGCCCATCATTTCCCAGGTCATGGTAAAAATGTCGCCGTACTGGCCGATTACACCCATCCCGTCAGGCAAAAGCGCTTGCACCTGCTCAAAGCGGGAATAATCGAAATCGTCCGGGCTGGGAAAAACGTAGCGTTCCAGCTCTTGTTCATTGATGATCACCCCGGCGCCCTCAGCCGCCCAGTTGTAGCCCAGGGAGCCGTCTTCTTTCAGGATCTTTTGTTCGGAAACGCCGATGCGGGCGGGATTGAAATCTGCCCCGGGTTGCAGTTTGACGTAATCGTATCCGGCCTGGTTCCAGAAATCCACTTCGTCCTTTAGCGTGTGCAGAGGCCGGCCCAGCAGACGCTCTTTGACGATCGGATGCACGCCCAGCTCGCACATCGGCACGTAAGCTGCTTTTTGTCTGCGCAGGGTTTGGATGAATGTCTCGATGTTAGGCGGTTGCATGGTTTTTAGCCTTTTTCTTGTTATGAAGAAGAATTACGCAGTGCGCCTCAGATGTTGGGCCAGACTCTGGGGATCGGGGAAATAGCCGTCCGCGCCGATTTGATCGCAGAATGACTGGGAGACCGCGGCTCCGCCGATGTAAACCGGAACATGGTTGAAGTTGCGTTTAACCGCTTTGGTAATCGGTTCCATGTTCAGCATGGTGGTGGTCAGCAGGGCGCTTAACCCCACGACGCTGTCCGGATGCTCTTCCAGAGCCTGGAGCACCTTTTCTGCAGGCACGTTGGTTCCCAGATCGATGACCTGCCATCCTTCGCCTTCCATGACCATTTTGACCAGGTTCTTTCCGATGTCGTGCCGGTCGCCCTGTACCGTGGCAAGGATCATGGTGCCGCGGTGTTGCATCTTGCCGGATTCAAAATAGGGCTTCAGATGCGCCATGGCGGCGTACATGGCTTTGGATGCGATTAGCAGGTCCGGGATGTACGCTTTGCCGGTTTCGAACCGGTCACCGATGCGCTTCATACCGACCATTAAAGCGTTTTTCAGAATATCGTCCGGGGAGGCGCCGGCGGCCAGCAATTCCTGAGTAAGTTCGGAAGCGCCTTTTTGCCCCTGCATATCCGGGGGGTAATTGGTGGTCTGGTCGGCTTTGCCCCGTTCGATGCACAGCGCTAGTTGGTCGAATAGTTCCTTCATAAACATGGTTTTCATTTTTTAAAGATTCGATTAAAAATAGCCAATTATTCGGTTTCGGGCAATAAAAAGGGTTTGGGGGATTTGGTTATTTGGTTATTGGTTGTTGGGCAGCGGGGGATTGGCATACGCCGCTCAGGAAGAGCGAAATATGTGCAGCCCGGCGTGACACGCCGGGGCATCTGTAACACCACCAAACGTAACCCTGAAAGGGTGGAATAAGAAAAGTCCCCCAGGAGAATTACAATTTCAAACGTTCCATTTCAATTTTTTGTACTCTTTTTTATTGAACCCTTTCAGGGTTCCTTTTAATGCCTGCCGCAATTTTCCCGTAGCGTCGCTCCGGGCTATTTATATAACGCCCCTGCGGGGCTTTTGTTTTCTACACAATAATATCTGGGTTGAGAGTTGGTTGCCGGTTTATGTAGTTATTGAGTTATTACGTTTCGGGTAATTGAGTTGGAGCTGATGTCCTCCGCTCCGAAGGAGCACAATATTTGTAGCCCGGCGCAGGGCGCCGGGGAATGGGAAACCCCGCAAATCGTAACCCTGAAAGGGTGGAATTCCCTTCAGGAATGTCCAATTTTCAATTATTTATTTCCGTTATTTGTATTCGTCTTTTATTGTATCCATTCCGAGTTCCTATTTATTGAAATTTGGGGTTTAGATTTTGTTGTTTTGGGGGCGTCCATTTTAAGGCGCCCTCTGAAAAGCCATCCGGAATTTAACCGCAAGCAGCGCAAAAGGGCTTCGATGCGGTTAGCGACGGCTGATTCCATCAATCAGGCGGCGCATTTCGCGGATATGCTGGGGATTGGTGCCGCAGCAGCCGCCCAAGATACTAATTCCCGTGCGCAACAGTTCAGCCATTTTTTGAGCCATATTTTGAGGCGTTTCTTTGTAAACCAGCAAACGGTCGCGTAATTCCGGCAAACCGGCGTTGGGCTGGGCAATGAGCGGCAAATCGATTAAAGCGCGCAGTTCCTTAACGGCGGCCACCACCACCTCCACACCATTGCCGCAGTTGGCGCCCAGCAGATCGGCCCCGGCCGCCTGAAGCTGTTCGGCCATCATGGCCGGCGTCACGCCCCACGATGTTGCTACTCCGGATTCGGTCAGGTCGAACGTCATGGTCGCCGCCACCGGCAGGGCGGTGTTTTCTTTAACGGCTTTGACCGCGGTGACGATTTCCTCAACGGCCATCATGGTTTCCACGTAAATGATGTCCACGCCGCCCTCGGCTAAGGCCATCGCCTGCTCGGCAAAATAATCATACGCCTGCTGAACGGACAGCGCTCCCAGCGGTTCCAGAATCTCTCCGGTCGGTCCCATGGAACCGGCGACGAATTTCCCCTCGGGGCACACCTCGCGCGCCAGTTCTGCCGCCCGGCGGTTGAACAACACCACGTTTTCCTCCTGTCCGTGCAGAGCTAAACGGGCGCGGTTTGCGCCAAAGGTGTTGGTTTCCACAATATCGCTGCCCGCTTCGTAGTAATCGCGGTAAATGCCTTGTACGATTTCGGGATGTTCCACATTGTATGCTTCCGGGCATGCGCCGCTTTTTAATCCCCGCTTTTGCAACTCGGTGCCCATGGCGCCGTCCGAAAGCAAAATGTCGCCGTTTCCGATGCGCTGTAAAATGATGGATTTCATATGTCCTGGTTCCTCCGGATTAAAAAATCAATCGTACATTAATAGCGCAGGGTAAGCCCTGCCTGCCAGTACCTTTTGTAAATGTAATAATATTTATAGGCACTTTGGTCGAAAATATTATTGCCTGAAATTTGAAAATCCAAATGTACCGGGCCAAGCGATGCAGCCAACCCGACGGTTACATCCATATCGTAATGGGAAGCAACGGTTACGGAACGTAATTGGCGCGCTGCGTCAAAATACCAGGCTTTGCTTTCTCCTTCATAAAACAGCCGGGTGTTCCAATAAAAATGGCGCCAGCGGTGAAAATCCAAACCCATGGTAAATCTCCGGCTGGGTTTATACGAATAAAGCAACGGATTGTCAATGTTTAACAGTAAAGCCGAAAAATTGAGCTGAAATAGATGGTAAATACGTTTCAATTTTAAAGAAGCTTCCAGTCCGGTGGTGGTGTTCCGGCCGGTTTGCGATTGAAAGAAATCTTCTCCGTAGGGTTGACGGAGAATTTTATTCATCGTGGTCGAGAGAAAAACCGCCGCCTGCGCTTCCAATGCGCCCAGCCAAACTCCGGGATAATCGTAGTTCCATCTGGCTCCCAGTTCGGATGATGTGTTGTATTCCGGGCGCAGCGTTTGGCGCACGGTGTCGGCGGGAAAGATGACGACCAGATTGTTTAAACGGGCCTGTTCCAGCAAACCGGGATATTTGACATTTTTCCCATAATTAAAATAGGGCACCAGTTCCCAGCCGTTCTTTTTCCAGTGCAAGCGCGCGCCGACGGACGGGGAGAAGTCTCTGTAACCGCTGGCGGAAATATCCGCACGCGCTCCAAGGTACACCCGCCAGAATAAATTTTCCGCGTTGGGCTGGTAGTGGTCTTCAAATTGGAATACACTGCTCACGGCGGCTCGATTGTCATACAACTGGGAGCGAGAATAGGGTACTTTCCCCAGGGAATCAATAATAAAGGCGCTGGTTTTGGTTCTTTCATGAAAATATTCGGCGCCGAACTGCCAGCCGATGCGTTGAAAATCGAATTTTTTCAGTAATCGCAAATGGAGCTGTTCCGTTTCGTTTTTGTTGGAATATTTGGACTGCAGACTGGTCAGACGGACGGTTTCGTCTGTAATGAAACCCTGATTTGCGAAAAGCGAAAAATTGCCGGGCAAATGAAATTGAAACGCGAAAATTAAATTTTCCCGATCATCCTGCCAGTTCGGCTTTTGGTAGTTGAGGCCGTATTTGAAAACGGAGCCTTTTCCCTGGCCGAAAGCGGAAAAATAATTGATACCCAGATGGTGTGTTTCGTGGTCGATTTTGATCTGGTAGTTGGAAGTTTTTGCTGTGAACCGTTCTCCCGGGAAAAACTCAATCTCCGGTTCCATGCGGTTTTTTTGTCCGAAGTAACTGAGCTGAAACCTGGAATAAAAGGGCACGTTGGCATAGGCGCTTACAAAACGGCTGTGGAAGTCGCCGGCTGCTATTTTAACGTTCAGCTCCGGCCGGCTGCTTTGCCGGGTGATGATGTTCACCGCACCGCCGAAAGCTCCCTGACCGTACAGAGGAAGATTGCCCCCTTTGACGATTTCGAGCCGCTCGATCTGATCCACCGGAACAATGGACAAATCCGCAGAATGATCGAGCGCAAAGGCGTTCAGCAGGATGCCGTCCAGATAGACATTGACCTCATTGGTTTGACTGCCGCGGATTTCAATATGATGTCCATCCAGAAGGTTCCCCTGTACGGTTACCGACGGCAAAAGTTTGAGTATTTGCACCATTTCATTTTTGTTCAACTCTTTGATTTCCCGCGCGGAAACAGCCTCCACAAGGTGCGGGATTTCCTGATTTTTCAGATTGATTCTTTCCCCGATCACCGTGATGATCTGTTCCATCTTTAGCTCTACGGGTTGGAGTAAAATGGTGTGTGGCGAGCGAAATTCTTTTAAAGCAAAATAGGCGCTGCGGTAACCCAGGTATCTGACCACCAGCGTGTCGGCAGCCATCTGTTCGGCGTTCACCTTCAACATAAAATGGCCGTCCGGGCCGGAAGCGGTGCCGCTGCCTGCGGTTTTCAGGTACACGTCGGCACCGGGCAAGGGCCGATCACTCGTCTGATCCAGTACCCTTCCGCTTAGGATCAAAGGTTTTTGTTGCCCTGCTAAGACGGATATCCAGGCAAAAAGAAACAGCCATAAGTATATTTTCATCCCTGCCTTGCTCCGTTAAAAAAAGACTGCACATATTTTCATTAATCCGGCGGGAAAAGCGGACGATCCGGCACTTTTTTTGTGGGACGAAATAAACGTGCCCGGTATCCGTCCCGGTCTTTGACCGTAATAAAAAGAAATTTTTTCAGATACAATGCATTCGCAATGGTGGTTTGAAAGTAGCCCACCTGAACACTTTCAGCGCCCACCAGCTTCAGGTCATAAAGAACGCTGTCCAGGGCGCCGTTTTGTTCGTAGAATACCACCGCCCGGACAGAATCGATGGTGTACACGCCCTGGTAATCTTTGACGATGGTCTGAATGGCGATCTTATTCGTCTGGTAAGGGAATCGGGCGATGCCCATGATGAGCGGCGCGGCATACTTAAGATCGAAATCCATTTGATTGCGAACGGGATCGAGAATACGTTCGAATTGAATTGGGGAATATTTTTTTTTACTGACCAGGACAGGAGTGGGTTTATTGCGCAGTTCGTTTTCATTGAGCACATAGCGCAGGGAGTAAAATCCACTGTCATTGGAATAGGTTTCCTGGCTTCCGATCCCGATTCTGGCCAGAGAAACCGGTTTGCGGTTATAAAAATCCATAACTCGTCCGCTGATTTCGGTGGTGTTGGAGGATTCCTCTAACCGGTTTTGATAGCCAAAATAGATATCCGTATCACAGGAAAAGAAAAAGATGACCACCAGGATCGTGATTGCGCGCGTCAGGCGCATCTTCATTACTCCTCTGGTTTCAGGATAAGCCCTTTATTGGACTTCCCATTCATCTGCACGATTAAAGGCTTTTTCAGAGAAATGTGGCTGGTGTATTCCATCTGATCTTCAATTTCCTGGTTCAGCAGCCATTCCCAATCGACGAATCCCTGATTTTTAAAGGGATTGACCGTAAAATACCCCACCCGAAAAGAGGTCAGATTGTGGAAAAAGTGTGACCCCTGGGAAGGCTGAACCATAAAATCTTTGAAACTGGTTTCCACAATCGCCTTTGCGCCGGCAATCTGATCCCATTTTACCGGGATGCCCAGCCACGGATCAAGCGTGCCCCAGCGTCCCAGCCCGATGAGCAGATAGGGACGGTTGGCGGCCTGTAGTTTGGAATTCAGAGCGTTGATTTCACGGGCTATTTCCCGGGTGTGGGCGCGCGAAAATTTATGAATATCCACATAAACAATATCACGGATGTCTTTAATGACGCCGTGTCCCAGAACGCTGGGGCTTTCACAGAGGATTTGCTCCGGGGCGTCTACTTTCAGGTTGAGCGCTTCCATTTCACGTTTGAGAACCAGCGGCCGGATTTGCACCACGCCGAACTCTTTAGGCGTGCCGCGCGGAACCGCCAGGTTTACGGCAAATTCGATTTCCACCGGATTTCCCATTCCCCATTTGCCGATCTGCAACAGGATAGTCAGAATTTCCGGTAAAGGGAACACCTTGTGTTTTAAAATAGGCGCAAAGGTCACCAGTCGGACGCCGGGGCGGGAAAGACCGTCGTAAATGGATTCGTTTTCATGGGAATAGGTGGAGCCCACATGAAAAAGGCAGCCGTCTTGTTCCGCTGTTTTTAAGGGGAAAAGCTTCACGCAAATATCTTCCGTCTGGCAGTGCCCGTCGGGATGCTCGCGAAAATCCAGGGCGTAAAATTTGTGCTGGCTGTTTCTGAGCGCTTCCTTAGGGGAAGAAAATTGCAGCAGATGCTGCGGATACCTGGGTGAAAATTTGACGGTGGTTCCGCCGTCCACTACAAATTTACCCAGGCCTAAAGCCACAGAAGCGATGCCGTCGTCTGATTTTTGTGGCGGCACCGGATAAAAATTGTAGGATTTGGCTACGCCGGAAAAAGTGGGGTAGAACCGATCGCCATGCTTGGCACCCACCAGCTTTTGAATGATAACGGCCATTTTTTCCTCTTCCAGACGATACGAAGTGAGGCGAATGTAGTCTTTAGTGGCTTTGAAGAACGTGGAAGCGTAAACGCGCTTGATGGCTGTTAACAACTGGTGCAGCCGAACATCAATATCGGGATGATTGTTAGGAATCATATAGGTTTCGTAAATGCCGGCAAAAGGATGGTACTGGGAGTCCTCCAGCAGGCTGGAAGAACGCACGGCCAGAGGCGTGTCCACCAATTTCAGAAATTCGCGTAAATGGGTGACAATGTCCGTAGGAAAAGATTCGGCAGATAAAAATGCATCGGTCAGTTCCTGATCATTATTGGCGTTCAGGGCAAAGCTGCGTAATTCATTTTCGTCCAGGAAAAAATCAAACACGTCGGTGCCGATGATGATGCCGGGGGGTACCTGAATAAGGATGTCTTTGAATTTATCCTGCAAATTAAAATGGTTAATCAGAGCGTTTAAAAAGCTTAACCCTCTTGCCTTGCCGCCTAACGAACCGCTTCCGATTCTGGCCAGGTCGCTTTGGGGGTTGTAGCTTTCCTTCTTAAAATCCGTAATAATGCCTCTTTGCCGGGCTTTGCGATAGTCGCGCAGGGAGTTGACCAGGTCATCACGCAGGGACTGAATAGAAGGGTAATCGGAAACTTTGCGCGGGCGTAATTTTAGCGCCAGTGCAAATTCCGTACGCGCCTTCAGCCAGTTGGAAAAATGGTTGCGCTCGGCATGGTATTGAATGCTTTCGTCGGGGACGGTTTTGAGCAGCCGTTCCAATTCCCTCAGATTGGAAGCCCGTCCGGCTTCCGTTCCGTCCGGCATGCGGAAGATGAAATCTCCGAAACCAAATTTTTCGATGGCGAACTCACGCAATTGATTCAGCAGGGTGGAGGAGTTTTTGACTAAAAACGAGGCGCCGGCGGCATGAGCAGCCGCTTCGTTTTCTGCCAGGGTGGATTGCAGCAGGATCGGGATGTCCCCGTGCCGTTCTTTAACTTTACGCGCCAGCTTAATTCCGGCCTGCGGATCATGCTTGCCTCTCCGGAGAAAATCGATATCGGATATGATGCCTAAAACCAGTTCGTCGTATTTAGTAAAGTATTTCCAGGCCTGTTCGTACGTGGTGGCCAGCAGGATTTTGGGTCGGGCACGCATGCGCAGATATTTATCGGAAAGATTAACGCCTTCAATAATCAGCCGCTGCGACTGTTTAAAAATTTCCGTGTACAACATGGGCAAAAAAGAAGAATAAAAGCGCACATCGTCTTCGATCAGGATGATGGTTTGCACGCCCACGGTTTTGGAGTCGTGATCCACATTTCTTCGGTCTTCGAGCAGTTTAATGATGGCAATGATCAACCGAAAATCGCCGGTCCAGATGAACCGTTCTTCGAAAACGGATGTGTCATAATTCGTTTCCAGTTCCAGCAGCTCACGGTCATCGTACGTTAGCAAAACCACCGGGATGTTCAGCCCCTCTTTCTGGATGCGTTTGGCAAGCTGTAAGGCGGACATGTCCTCGATGTGCTGCGTGGTGATGATCAGGTCGAAACGCTGCTGCTTTTTAACCAGTTTGATGGCTTCTTTACCGCGAGAGACGCGGGTAATTTCCGGCGAGTGGCTCAGGTTCAGGCCTTTGTATTCTTCACGGATCAATTCGTACAAACGCCCGTCTTCTTCAAAAACATACAGGTCGTACAAACTGGAGACCAGAAGAATATTGCGAATGCGATAGGGCATCAGATTCTGGAAACTCTGAATATGGGTCGTGGACCCGATATCCGCCATAAGCGGGTCGATGTGGTCGGTAAAAATCTGGGTTCGATGGCTCATTTTTTCACGTTTTATTTTAAGTTCAACCTGTGTTAAAATAGAATGATTCACGGATAATTACAAGAGTGGCAATAAAAAAGCCCGGGAAAAATCCCGGGCTTGTGGGGTTGATGTTTGGATGGATGGGAGGATTTACATCAAACAACACCCTGATCCAGCATGGCGTTGGCCACTTTCAGGAAACCGCCAATGTTCGCGCCATTGACATAGTTGCCCGGTGTGCCGTATTGCTCTGCTGTCTCAACACAGGTTTTATGGATGCTCTTCATAATCTGATGCAGTTTGTTATCCACTTCTTCGCGTGTCCACTGCAGGCGCTGGCTGTTCTGAGACATTTCCAGACCGGATACCGCCACACCGCCGGCGTTAGCCGCTTTACCCGGACCGTAAAGAATCTTGTTTTCCAGGAAGATATTCACGCCTTCGATGGTGGTAGGCATATTAGCGCCTTCGCTGACCACATAAACGCCGTTGTTGATCAGGTTCTGAGCGTCCTTGCCGTTGATTTCGTTCTGAGTAGCGCTTGGGAAGGCACAATCGGCTTTGTGGTTCCAGAGCGGATTGTAATCCAGGTTCGGATCGGTCGGGGTGTAAACGGCACTCTTGAATTCTTCGGCATATTCCTTAATCCGTCCGCGGCGTACGTTTTTCAGTTCCATGACGAATTCTAATTTTTCCCGGGTAATGCCTTTTTCATCGTAAATATAACCGCTGGAATCAGACAGTGTAACCGCTTTGCCGCCCATATCCAGGATTTTTTCTACCGTGTACTGAGCCACGTTACCGCTACCGGAAACCAGACATACTTTTCCTTCCAGGGTTTCGCCGCGGGTTGCCAGCATTTCGGAAGCGAAGTAAACGGAACCGTATCCGGTGGCTTCCGGACGAATCAGCGAACCGCCCCAGTTCAGGCCTTTGCCTGTGAGTACGCCGGTAAATTCGTTGCGCAGACGTTTGTACTGCCCGAACAGAAAACCGATTTCACGTGCGCCCACACCGATGTCGCCGGCGGGTACGTCCGTATCCGGACCGATGTGACGGTATAATTCGGTCATAAAGCTCTGGCAGAAACGCATCACTTCGTTGTCGCTTTTCCCTTTAGGATCGAAATCGGAACCGCCTTTGCCGCCGCCCATGGGCAGGGTGGTCAGGCTGTTTTTGAACACCTGCTCGAAAGCTAAGAATTTCAGAATGCCCAGGTTAACAGAAGGATGGAAACGCAGGCCGCCTTTGTAAGGGCCAATGGCGCTGTTCATTTCAATACGGAAACCGCGGTTGACCTGGATTTCTCCCTGATCGTCGATCCATGGCACGCGGAACATGATGACGCGTTCAGGTTCCACAATTCTTTCCAGAATTTTTGCCGAACGATATTCAGGATGACGTTCCAGTACCAGACTCAATGATTCAACTACTTCCAAAACTGCCTGATGGAATTCCGGCTGTGCAGGGTTTTTTGCTTTGACTTCCGCCAAGAAGTCATTAACGAAGTCACTCATCTTGTTCCTCCAGAATTTATAATGTAACGGAAAACTTTGCGGTCAAAATTAGAGACCACACTAATCAGATATTACAAATCATTTGCAATCGGAAAAACAATAGAAATTATGAATTTTATGTAGTAAAAATTATTACACGATTATAATTCGATTAAGTGGTTCTGTAGGGCGTACTGGGTGAGTTCCACATTGGACTTCAGTTGCAGTTTTTCCATGATGCGGTTGCGGTAGGAATAAACGGTGGGCACGCTGATGGATAAGGAACGGGCGATATTTTCCGCCGATTGTCCCAGGGCGATCTGGCAAAGGACCTGGTATTCGCGATCGGATAAAGTTTCGTGCCGCGCATTGGCGTTTTTGGCTTCCAGCGTATCGGCCAGTTTTTCGGCCAGGTAAGGGCTGATGTATCGTCCACCCCGGACAATTTTTTTTATCGCGCGAACCAGTTCCTCCGGTGCGCTGACTTTTTTCAGGTACCCGGCGGCCCCGGCCTTGATCGCCCGCACGCCATACTGGTCTTCGCCATACATGCTTAAGATGAGCACCGGAATATCCGGGTACTGGAGGCGGATCTGTTTGAGGGCATCCAGCCCGCTGCGATCCGGCATGTTAATATCCAGAATGATGATATCCCAGTCTTCCTGCTCCAACAGCCGAAACAGGGCGGCCGCCGAGTCCGCTTCGCCAGCGACTTGCATCTCCTGACTTTGGGCTACAACCTGCTTAAGCCCCTCGCGTACGATGGCATGGTCGTCGGCAATCAGGATCCGTATGTTTTGTTCCGGGTTTTGTTTCATGCTTAGAATTTAGCGCAAAGAGAGGGAGAAAAGCAAGCAGAAAGGGCCATACTCCTTCATGACCAAAATAAAAAACCGGTTAATGGATGGGTAACGGTTTTATCATATAAAATTTTTATGCGGACATCTTGCCGGGGATAAATGAAAAATATCGGTAATAAGACGTAATTAACAGATTTATTC
>CAZJNP010000028.1:0-14094 GCA_964547355.1 uncultured Calditrichaceae bacterium | reverse complement strand
AAACGGCAACGAGTATAAAATATAAGATTTAAAGAGGAAAGAAAAAAGAGTTCGTGCATACATTTAGGAATTAATTTGCATCTGAGCTTTTCAATTATATTTTTTACTAAAGCGCGCTCAATCCTTCTAATGATTCCGCCGTTAGGCTGCATTACTAAAAACAGCTTTGCTTATGAGCAATTTGAGTGTAAATTCTCATGTAAATAGAAAAAAACCAAATTCAAATAAGGCCAAATGAAAAAAAATCCCCAAATCCTTTTTGTGGTCTTAATTCTATCGATAATGATTTTTGACCAAATTAAATCCACGATTTTTGCAGATGATTTTATATTGAAATTAGCACCCGATGATACATTAGCTTATTTAAATATTCCCGAGCGTCCGGAAAATGCAATGGGTGGCACGGCTTTTAGTGAACATGTTACCGGATGGAGTATTGAGAATAGAGAAAAAGCCGTGGTTCAGGAAATACTATCCGGGAATGTGCCCTCTTTCTCACGGAAATTGAGACCCTTAATTATTCATGAAACAATTAAGGCCAACGATTATGAATTAATCTTCTTTACGGTTTGCGATTATATGGCAATAGGTTCGGATGACGATTATTTATATATTCCGATGACGCCCTCCACCGCACAATATGTGGCGAATCAATTGGCTTGTACCCTTCCCACCAAAAAGTTGGTAGATATCATATACGCCCAGGCAGAAATTAAACTACGACCGCAACCTATTCCGCCATCGGATAAAATGACCACCGTCCCGGTTTTTAGACAACACACGGATTCCATTAAACAGCAAATTTCAGAATTGGGCGTGAATAGATCGTCCGACTATATTTTTGGCGGACATAAGAAAGATGTGATCATTTCGAATAAAATTTACAGCCCAGACCGGAATTACGACCGGGTGGTAATCTATGGCTGGCATTTAAGTGAAAATAATCCCATCCAGCCGGTGTATAACGGTCATATCGCCCAGTATGCCGATTACTCTCATGGGATTCGTTTCATATCCAATATCGCTTTCATAAATGGAGATTCGGCGCAAATAACCGGGATTTTGCAAGACCCCAATTTAGCCGGCTTATTAAGCAGCGAAGGCGTCATCGCCAAACCGTACTACCCGGAGAGCGATCTTTTTACATCAATGGATCGTCGATCCGATATCTTTCCCATTGATGTAAAACTCTGGCAAAATTATCCCAATCCCTTTAATGCCACTACGACCATAAACTACCGCCTCCCTGTCTTTTCAACAGTTGATTTAAGCATTTTTAACTTAACCGGAGAAAAATTAATTACGTTGGTTTCCCAAGAACAACCAGCAGGAAATTATCAAGTGGAATGGGATGCGATGGCTTTTTCAAGCGGGATTTATATCTATAAGATAAAAGCCGGCTTATACGAGAAAAGCCGTAAAATGGTATTGGTAAAGTAAAGTTTATCCGCGCATAACGGTAAAGTATGGACGCGTAAAAAGCAAACCCCTAAAAATCCATACCTAATACCCGGATTTTTTCCGTCTCAACTTAATCAGTGCAAATCCTTAAAATCAACAAACTCCATCACGGCATCTCATGTCCGCGGAAATAGCGCATAAACTGGACACGCTCGTACATGGCCGGGTCATCGCTTTTTGACTGGCTCATCCTACCGCGGAATTGATCGATATGCTCGAATTCATGCCGTTCCATCCAGTTGTTCAGATCGATCAACATCTCGTTTAACAATCCCTTGCCCTCCCGGTATAACGCCGATACCACCTGCACGGCCTTTGCTCCTGCCAAAAGCTGCTTGATGACAGCGCTGCCGTCATGTATGCCCGTAGAAGCAGCCAGATCGCACTCTACTCGGTCGGCCATAACGCTAATCCAGCGCAGCGAGAGGGAGAGTTCTTCCGGTTTGCTCAGCACATGGCTGGAAACGACGGTAAATTTCTCAATATCAAAGTCGGGCGACCAGAAACGGTTAAACATCACCAGACCGTCGATACCCGTGCGAGAGAGCCTGGAAATAAAAGGGGCTAAGGCAGCGGAATAGTAACTTATCTTCAGAGAAACCGGAATTGAGACTTCCTTTTTTACTTTTTCCGCCACATCAAAATAGACTTGTTCGTTCTGTTCGGCGGTGCGGTTCATGTTCGTGGGCAGGACAAAGATATTCAGTTCCAAGGCGTCTGCGCCCGCTTCTTCAAACCGTTGCGCATAGTAGGGCCACTCATGCCCGGAAACGCAATTAATGCTGGCAATGATGGGAATATTGACTGCCTGTTTGACATCTTTAATCAATTGAATATAGTCGGTGAGGGCCTGATCTTTTATTTTGTAATCGTAATAATCGAAGGCTTTGGGATCGTATCCCGCCTTTTGCGCGCTGTAAATGTGGTGTTCTGCTTCCATCAGAATTTCTTCTTCAAAAATGGATTTTAGCACAACCGCCGCCGCGCCGTTTTCTTCCAGCCGCTTAATCTCTTCTACAGAGTCGGTCAATCCGCAACTACCGATAATGAGCGGGTTTTTTAATTTTAATCCCATAAAAGTTGTAGTCAGGTCTGCCATGACTTGCCCCTTCTTATTCCGCTAATGATTTTACTCTTCCATTATTCGTGTAATAAACTTAGCTCTTGCTTATACACTGATCAACAGAAAAAACAAAAGATATATTTCCCTGCCGCACCTTAAGATTTTTCCGCGGATTCATCCCAAGATTCATCCAGAAGATAGTGGGTAATACCTTCTACGGCTTTCACGCCGTCTGCAATGGCGCTGATGGCGTCCATGGTGTGGTTCACATTATCGCCGCCGGCAAAAATATCCGGAATCGATGTCTGCTTGAATTCATTAACCACCACACGCCCGCGTTCGATCTTCAGCTCGCTTTTTATGCTTTCCGGCAGGAAGGAATAATCGGCTTCCTGACCGATGGCGCCGATAATGGTGTCCGCTTCCATGATGTGCTCGTCCCCTTCGATCAGTTGTGGACGTGGACGTCCGCCTTTGGGATCTGGCACCATTTCGGCCAAACCGTATTTGATGGCCGTAACTTTACCGTCCTTGCCCAGAATTTCCAGCGGAATTCCCTGAGGAATGATCTCCACGCCTTCGTGTTCGGCGGCTTCAATTTCTTCCCAGTCGGCCGGCATGTCTTGCACGCGTCGGCGGTAAAGGATGGTCACTTCCGCTCCCAGACGCCTTGCCACACGCGCTGCGTCGATGGCCACGTTGCCGCCACCGATTACCACCACTTTCCTTCCCACATCCACCTGGCCGCCCAGATTGATGGTACGCAGAAAATCGATGGCCTGGATGGAATTCTCCAGATCCTCACCCTTAAGTCCTAACTTGTAGGGCACATGAAAACCAATGCCAATAAAGACCGCGTCGTTGTTCTTTCGGATTTCTTCGAAAGAAATATCCTTTCCAACTCTGGTATTGGTCAAAATTTTCACGCCGATCTTTTTCATATATTCGATCTGCTTATCCAGGCTGTCTTCCGGAAAGCGGTACTTTGGAATTCCGGCATAGGTCATGCCGCCGGCTTTGGGCAACGCCTCGTAAATGGTAACCTCGAAACCGCGTAAAGCCAGATAGTATCCTGCGGAAAGACCGGCCGGCCCGCCGCCGATGATGCCCACCTTTTTACCGTTCGGGGGCAGGATTTTAGGATTCAGCACCGCCATGGGATCCGGGAACTGCTCCGTGGCGTAACGCTTCAGCCAACGAATAGCGATCGGTTCACCCAAATGACCGATGGCGCACACCGTTTCGCACTGCCGGGTGCACACCTTGCCGCACATTTCCGGCATGGGGTTGTTGTCGTAAATGTATTTCAGGGCGACTTCGTCTTTGGCGTCCGCAATGGCGCCGATGTATTCCGGTATGTGCATATGATCCGGGCAGGCCGTTACGCAGATGCCGCAGTCGATACAGCGGGTCGCTTCTTTGCGGGCCTCTTCCTGCATATAGCCCACCACCACTTCGGCAAAGGATTTGATCCGCTCGTTGGGATCCAGCTCTTTCATGGGTACGCGCTCCAGTTGCAGCAGACGTACCTGATCGTCCTTAACAAAACTCTTGTGTTCGCCGTATTCCGGATGGTCCACTCCGGGAATCAGCAGAAACGAATCCGGGTCCGGTGTAGTCTGCAAGTATTGATCGGTTAACGAAAGCGAGCCGGTGGGGCACATTTCCACGCACAAACCGCACCAGCAGCATCTGCCATTATCCACGCGCGGACGCAGGCCGGAATCGCCTTTCTTTGGCTCAATGCCTTCGATCTTAATCATGTCGATGGCTTCGTTCTGACAAATGGCAGCGCAGGTGCCGCATCCGATGCATTCTTCAATATCGTTATAATGGAAGCCCCGGTAGCGTTCCGCGGTCTTCTTTTTTTCGATGGGATAACGCACCGTGTGCGGTTTTTTGCCTAAAAACTTTAATGCCGAAAAGGGAAGCAACACGCCTTTTATGTTTTTCATATTATGCCTCGTTATAGACCTTTTCCTTTTGTTTTTCTTTGCAGAAGAATGACCGGTAAATATTTTTCGGTTTTCAGTTGTCAGTTTTCGGTTGACTGCCGGATGTCCGTTATATTCTTCTGCTTGATCCTTTATCTATGTTATCATCTGATGCGTCTATGCTAAATGCTATCTTTCGATTTCCGGCGGACAGGTGCCCAGACTGTTCATAATAAAACTGACATCCGCAATATTCGCGCCTTTTAGCATATCTTCCAGCAAGGTGACCCCATGCACGTATGCCGGACCACGCACATGAATACGCCGCGGTTTTAAACTGCCGTCGCTGACCACGTAATAACCGAATTCGCCGCGGGCCGATTCCGTGCGCACATAAACCTCACCGGCCGGAACTTTCCATTTCAGCGGATTGGGACCCGGATTATGTACCGGACCTTCCGGCATTTTATCCAGCACCTGACGCACAATGTTAATCGACTGCTGGAATTCCTGCCGACGCACCATGGCTCTGGCATAAACGTCGCCACCTTCGTGTGTGATGACTTCCCACTCTAATTTGTCATACACTTCGTAAGGTTCATCCCGCCGCACGTCGTGCGGAATACCACAGCCTCTGAGAGGCGGTCCAACCACGCCCCACTCTTCCGCCTTTTCTTTATCGATCACGCCGATCCCTTCGGCACGTTTAATGAACAGAGCGTTTTCGAACAGCAGGCGGTCGTAATCGGTTAATCGCTCTTCCAGATAATCCAGCACCTTGCGTACACGGTCTTTGAACCCGTCCGGTAAATCGCGCCGTACGCCGCCGGCCCAGATATACATATGATACACCCGGCCGCCGGTTAATTCTTCAAACAAATCGAGAATATAGTCGCGATCGCCCACCGTCCATTGCGGCATGGTGTAAAGCCCCATGGAACCGGATTGTCCGCCCATCCATAGCAAATAGGCCGCCATCCGTGAAAGTTCCAGCATCATCACCCGGATGTACTGGGCGCGTTCCGGTACTTCCCTGCCTTCCAGCTCTTCGATGGCCCGGGCTAAATTTTCTTCATTGGGATCGGGTTCCGGTACGCAGATACGGCAAACAATGGGGAAACACTGCATCCACAACCGTTCTTCCATCAATTTCTCAAAACCGCGATGCAGGTAACCCACATGGGTTTTAGCCCGTTGTATGGTATCGCCGGTAACCTTCAGCTCAACCATCATATTTCCGGTAATCCCCGGATGCTGGGGACCCAGATACAACGTTGTCTCTTTTTCCGGAGTTATTATATTGGCCATGATTTAGTTTTCATCCTTTCCATTAAATTGCGGAACTTTTTCACCGTAATATTGGGCAATGGTCAGGCGCACTTCCTGTTTGTCTTCCCGTCCTTTGCGCCACTCAAAATTTTCACTCACAAATTTTCTGGTATCAAAATCGCGGCGCATAGGCGGAATATCGTCCCAATCTTCCAGAATCAGATCGCCCAGATCCGGATGCCCTTCGAAGTGCACGCCGTACATTTCATGGATTTCCCTCTCGTATGTTTCTGCATGGCGCCAGAAAGGAATCAGCGTTTGCATCACGGGATTGGCGCGATCCAGCCGTACTTTTATCATGATGTGCACCTTGCGTTCATAGGACCATAAGTGGTACACCAGTTCAAACTGATTGTCCTCGATCCAGTCCACACAACTCATCATCACAAGATGATTGAAATCGAGATAGCTTTTCAGATAGCTGACAAAAGGCGGTAAAAGATCGCTGCGCAGATGAACAATCATCCGTCCCTGGCGTTGGATCTGAACTTTCGCCGATTTGAACGTGGTGTGGATAATATTCTGGATGTATTCTTCCTGATTTATTTTTTCATTCATCATGACACCATTGGTTAATAATTTAAGTCTTGCCCGATTGCTGTATTTTAATTGATTTTTTTCCCCTACCAGTTATAATCCGGCATATTCCAGTTTTTGATGATTTTTTTCTGATTCGCCCGGTACCAGTCCAGATTCTGTTGATATCTTTCCCAGCCATTGGCTTTACCTTCGGCAATCAGCTTCTGCAGTTCGATAAAACCGTCAATCACCGCTTCCGGGCGTGGCATGCATCCGTTGATGAATACATCCACCGGCAGGTAATCATCCAGCCGTTTGATGGTGTTGTACGAATCCCAGTACATACCGCCGTTAATAGTACAGGAACCGAACCCGATCACGTATTTGGGGGCCTGCATCTGTTCGTACGTACGGATAACCCTCTTCAAGGTTTTGATGGCCAGATAACCGGTAATGAGCAGAACATCGGCCTGGCGCGGCGTGGCCATTCCGGTAATGCCAAAACGCTCCGCGTCGTAGCGGGAAGTCATGGTCGGCGGTATTTCAATGGCACCGCAGCCGGTTCCATAGGCCAAAACCCACAGCGAATGTTTCCTTGCCCAGTTGGCGATGATACTGCTGTTCTGTCTTTCCAAATCATCGTTCATGATTATCTATATCCTTTGTTGAAGTTTTAACTTTATCTTTTCGCCTTACGTTAAAAAACCACCAGCACTAACCCCACCAGTCCGATAATCGTAGGCCATTTCCAGAAAAAGGTCATAGCCTGCTCGGTACGGAAACGGGGGTTCACGATACCTACAAACAATTGCACCAGATAGAGTGCAAAGGTTTTTAGCAGTAAGGCAACAAAGGTACCAGCACCGCCCAGAAACAGGTCTGCGTACAGCACCAGTTTCACAAAAGCGAACATACCGCGGTTAGTCTGCATTAACGCCAGATATTTTCCGCCGAATTCGGAAGGCGGTCCGGAAGCGATCTCCGCCGGGGCAAAGACCACGTCAAACGGTTTGTTTCCCATCATTCCCAAAAACGCCACCATCGCGGCAATAAAAGCAAACGGCGACTGAAACATGTTCCAGTTCCAGACCGATCCCTGTTGCGCCTTAACAATATCGATAATCGAAGCCGTATTGTACTGTACCATCAAAGTCACCAAACCAACCGCAAACGGCACTTCGTAACCCAGCATCTGAGTAAGACCACGGCTGACGCCAATAGCGGAATTGGGATTCCCGGATTGTCCGGCACCTAAAGCCATTGCCAGACAGCCGAAAACCATAATGTACATCACCAGAATTAAATCCCCTTTAAAACTGAATAAATAGATGGGATGATCGCCCGTAAGAATGGGAATGAACATCAGCGTACTGATGGTGCCTGTAATTGCCAAGTTAGGAGCTAAATGAAACATTACCCCGTGCGTGATGGCCGTTTTTTTGGAATACAGCTTGATCACGTCAACGATGTTCTGGAAAATAGGCGGTCCGTATCGGTGTTGAACGCGCGCTGTGACCACCCGGCCGATTCCGATATAAATTAACCCTACCAGAGCGCCGATAAAAGGCATTGCAAGCATCCAGATAATATTTGTCGTATTCATAATTTAACCTGTTTAAATTCTTATTCTGATATCATCCTAAAAGTAGATTTCTAAACTAGCCACCAGCTAAAAACCAGCAGCATGGCAAGCACAGCCACCACATATAACGCGTATGTTTGCGCATTGCCACTGTAAACATAGCGCATGACGTCAAAAAGGTTTTCCAGATTCCGCGCCACATTAAGGAATAATCGATCGGCACTGCGTTTAAGCACCGCTGATACACCGCGCGAAAAAGGCTGATAAAAATCCACGGCGTAGTGCAAATTAATTTCCGTCGTTGGAACTTCACCGGAAGTATGAATATCCTTCAGCCCCACTTTGCGGGAACGTTTGTACAATAAATTAAACGCCAGAAAAACAACCACAAACACCGTTCCCACAATATTCATCACCGTTACGGTGTCCGTAATACCAATGCTGCTGAACAGGACACTGTCCTTCATTACCGAACCGGACAATCCGAATAAATGTGCTTTAATCTGATCGATCAACTCCAACAAGTGGTAAGGATAATACCCAAGATAGATGGTTAACAACGACAACAGCAGCATGGGGGCGCGCATGGCCCAAGGTACTTCTTTCACATCGTCATATTTGGCCGGCCGCTGTCCCAGGAAAATGGTAAAGATCAGCCGGTAGCAATACAGAAAGGCGGCCGTACTAGCGGCAAACGCGATGACGGCCAGGAAAACCATTTTCTGTTCGATCAATGCTTCGTAGATCAGCCATTTACCGGCAAAACCGGATAGCGGCGGTACGCCGGCCAGGGTGATAATCCCGAGCAGTACTACAAAAAAGGTATATGGCATGCGGGTAATTAATCCGCCCAGTTCGCTTAATTTTCTGGTGCCGGTTCTGTAAAAAACGGCGCCCACGGCCAGGAACAGCATGCCTTTGAAAATGGCATGGTTCACGGCGTGGAATAGCGCCGCGCTGACGCCCAGCGAACTGCTGATGCCAATTCCCATTACGATGTAACCCAACTGCCCAACGGAAGAATACGCCAGCAAACGTTTTGCGTCGTCCTGAACCACAGCGATTAAAGTGGCAATTAACGCGGTGATGCCGCCGAACCAGGCCAGGATGTAGCCTACTAGCGAAGTATTAAACACCGTCCCAATGCCGGCGGTTAATTTTCCGGCGCTAAACACAAAAAACAACAGCACTAATCCGTAAATCCCCATTTTGGAAAGCACACCGCTAAACAGCGCCGTAAAGGGAGCCGGAGAAATAGAATAGGCATCCGCGGCCCAGGTATGCAAAGGCATGATAGCCGCTTTTACACCAAAACCGATCACAAACAGAATGACCAGGGCAAGTTGTGTTTCAAAGGGAAATCCGGCCCAATGCGCACTCAGCACGTCAAAGGAAAAGGAGCCCAGCCGGGCGTAGATCATCAGAATGGCGATCAGCATGGAATAGGCGCCGATCACGCTCATAACAAAATATTTAATTCCGGCGGCCTGGGCTTCGTAGCGGTAATAAATCACTAATAAAAACGAAGACCAAGTCATGATCTCCCAGATAAAGAAAAATGAAAGCAGATCGCCGCTGATGATGATCCCGTACATGCTGGCAACGGTAACGCAAAGTGAAAAGCAAAAGAAATCGATGCGTTCTTTGCCCTTCATGTAGGAAGTGGAAAAGATTGCCACCAGCAGTCCCAGCCCGAACACCAGCATACCAAAGAACCAGGAAAGTTCGTTTATCCGCCAGATAATCTCAAAACCGGCCAGGTGAAAGGTGAAGGTATCCTGCACTCCAAATAATTTCAGGAATATTCCGGAAGCAATCAGTAAGCCGGTGAGAGCGATGCCCACTTTAAGTCCGTAATGGATTTTCCCGAGAAGGTATGCAAGCAAAGTGCTGGCAGTGAGAATTATCAGTATAAGAGGAATTGTGTTCATATGATTCATCCAAATTCTTTTATGAGTTAAAAACTTGCCAAAACCGATTTAATGTACATGGAACGATCCAGCAATTCTGCGGCCGCCGGTTGCAGATAATGCATGATAGCATCGGGGAATAAACCCACAATTAACGCAATAACAGCCAAAATGGACATGGCAAATAAAGCCGAGCCATGCGCTTTTTTAACTTTAAGCTCCTCATTCTGCGGTTTAAAATACAATCGCCCAACCACACGCAGATAATATACCGCCTCAATTACACTGCCGATCAGCGCTAAAGCGGCAACAAGGACAAATCCGCTATGAATGGTTTCCGAGATAATAAACAGTTTACTCCAGAATCCGTTTAAGGGTGGCAGCCCCATGATGGCGAAAGCACCAAAAACAAAAAAGAAAGCAGTCACCGGTGTGGCCCTCCCCATACCGTCCAGGTCTTCGATGTTTTTGCTACCGGAATAATAGACCATATACCCGGCGGAAAGGAAAAGGAGGGGTTTAATTAAAGCGTGGTTAAACATCTGAAAAAGCCCACCCATTACACCCTGTTCGTTGGCCAGACCCAGGGCGATCAGCACCAATCCCATTTGACCAATAGAGCTGAAGGCCAGCATGCGCTTCACCTGCCGCTGACGCAAAGCGGACATTTCCGCGATCAACAGAGTGATGATGCCAACAATCATAATAAAATGAAAAACACCGTGAAAATTAAAGATGGTAAAGATAAGACGTGCCAGGCCGTACACGCCGGCTTTAACCACGATGCCACCGAATACCGCACCGACTGCCGTCGGTGCCTGAGAATATGCGTCCGGCGCCCAGCCGTTCAAGGGGAACATTTCCGATTCCACGCCAAAGCCCGTCACCAGCAGGATCATGGCCACCAGGGTTATTTTGGGATCCACCGTATGAATCTTCGCCGCAATATCGGCCATGTTCAGCGTGCCGGTGGTGGCGTAAATCAGTGCAATGCCCAGTAAAATAAACGTGGAAGAAAAACTGCCGATCAACAAATATTTAAAAGCCGCTTCCGCGCCGTTTCGGTCCCGGATGAAGGCTGTAAGCGCATAGGCGGAAATACTTGTAATTTCCAGAAACACAAACAGATTAAAAATGTCACCGGTGAGCACCATACCCGTGGCACCGGTAATCAACAACAGGAAGAGCATGTAATATTTTTCCTGGGGTTCTTCCTGAACAAACTTGATGTTGTATATTGCCACTACAAATCCCACCAGGGAAATAATCAGCGCCAACAATGCGCCCAGAGGCCCGATGGTCAGATTGATGCCCAAAGGCGGCACCCAGGCGGCAATCACTACAATTACCGGCTTAACCATCGCTTTAGGCAAAAGGACGATGATCTGGTACAGGTTGAATCCCATGATCACCAGCGGCACATATTTGGGAATCGCTTTACTTATTCTGCCCAGCATGGGGATCAGAAAAGCCGCCAATAACGGCAAAGCTATCATTAAAACAGGATCGAAAGTCATCGACACATTTCCTTATTCTATTATCAGAAGCTTACCACTTCAATTCACGAATTTTACTGATATTCAATGTCTTATGATGATCGTACAGGCGAATCACAATCGTCAGGGCTAAAGCCGTTACGGCCAGACCGATTACAATCGCCGTAAGCACCAGCGCCTGAGGCACCGGATCGACCATTTGATCGGGCTTTAAAGCCGGCGTGGAAAAAATCGGAGCGGTCTTGCCTTTAACGTATCCCAGGGAAACCAGCAAAATATTAACCCCGGAATCCATCAGTGACAAACCCAACACAATTTTGATCATGTTCTTTTTAACCAGAACGCCGTAAATCCCGATCAAAATCAAACTAAATGCAGCGATATAGTAAATCATGAGTTACCTTTTATTTTACAGTTTTTAACATGGTATCCAACACAGCCGTCAATTCGGAACCGACTTTAAAACCTACGGCAATATAAATCAGCGGAATCACACCAGCGCTGAATAACGTATTTGCGGTTCCCAAAGGCAAAATATTCTGCAAAAAACTATAGCCAAACACCAGCCCCAGCAATCCGATGATCACAAAGGTGGAACCGGCCAAAGTTTCCATCACAGACAGCACTTTATGATTCACATGATAGCTTCTATAGGACATAAACATGAGCAGAAAGCCGGAAGCGATAATGGAGCCGCCCTGGAATCCGCCACCCGGTGTGAGATGACCGTGTACAAACACATAAGCGCCCAGGAGAATAATCAGCGGGAATAAAATCCGTGCGCCTGTTTTAACGATCAGACTGGCGTTTTGCCTGGCGCGCTGCATGGGCTGGCGTTGGTACAGTAAAGCGCCCATCCCGGTAGCCGCCAGAAACAGCACCGTTACTTCACCCAGGGTATCAAAACCACGGTAATTCACCACGATGGAAGTGACAATATTCACCGCTCCTGTTTTTTGCACGCCTTCCCACAAGTACTTTCCGGCCACACCGGCTAAAATGCGGTCTGCGCCAAAAGGAATCTGGAAAAAAACGGTCAGCAAATAATAACCGATGATTCCCAGCAAAATGACAACCAAAGCCTTTCTCATTCTTCCATTCTCCTGGTTCTGCGAATTGTAATCATAAAAATAATGGTGGAAAGCCCCACTCCGATTGCCGCTTCGGTCAGTGCCACGTCCGGCGCCTGGAGCAGATAAAAATAGATGGAGACAATCAGACTTACCACGGAGCTGGCGATCACCGCCGCCACCAGATCTTTATATTTTATGGTCAGTAACGCCGCAACGATTAAAATTACGGTGATAATAATAAGAATAATTTCCATCAGGCCGCCTCTTGATTTTCTTCTTCTTTTTGCAATGCTTTTTTATAGGCGTCAATTTCTTTTTTCTGCCACATCTTGACCCCGGTACGGTAACTGCCGCGCGCCAGAGCATGGCTGCTGATCGGGTTGGACAAGAGAATAAACAGCGAAATGATCAACGTCTTGAAGAACCATTCCGGATTGATTAATCCCACACCCATAATTGTTCCGATGGCGCCCAACGTGGTGGCTTTTGTACCGGCCTGCATGCGATTATACAGATCGGGCATGCGTAAAATTCCCAACCCGCCCAGAAACAGAAACAGCACACCGAATGTGGTTAAAACATAACCAGCATATGCGATTATTTTTTCCATTACAGGCCTCCTTCCAGATAACGAGCCACAGTCAACACGCCCACAAAGCCGAGCACGCCGTAAATCAGAGCCACATCAATATAAATGAAGCGATCAAAAAATAAACCAAGCAAAACCAGCATGGATGTGGAAATGGTGGTGAGCGTATCCAGCGCAACTACCCGGTCAGAAGTCGTCGGCCCTATTAGAAAACGAATGGCCGATAAAATAAGCGCAAGAGCGATAACGCCAAAAAAGAACCAGATCATTCAAAAATCTCCTTGATGTATTTTTCGAAGACCTCCGAGATGTGTGCGACTGTTTCCTTGGGGTCTTCCGTTTTTACGTAAATCCAGTGGATGTAGAGCTTATCGTCAATCACATCCACCGTTAAGGTACCCGGCGTTAAGGTAATGGAATTTGCCAGGGCTAGTTTAGCCACATTGGTTTTTAACTTTGTGGGCACTTCCACAGTGCCGGGATTGATGGGAATTTTAGGATTGATGGCCCGCAGAGCCACATCCACGTTTGCTTTAACCATTTCCCATAAGAATACAAATATGTAAAGAATTCCATAATAAATACGGCGCAGCGAAAAATTCTTCATTCCATCCTCAGAAAACTCTTTACCGGTAAGCCAGGCAAGCACCAGTGCAAGCACCACTCCCGCCAGGAGTTCATCTGGGCGTAACGAAGAAGTAAACGCCACCCAGAAAAGAAGATACACAACAAAACTAAAAACGTATCGTGACATGACGCCTCTACCAAGTTAAAATTTGTGATCTATTTTTTACCGCCCCGGCCACAATACCACGGCAAGGGTGCGATAAGTAATGAGGCGGTTTTTGCAAATTCTATGCCGTTATTCTCATATTGGGATTCTATTAATTTTATTGAAGTTACGAGTCCCCTGTTTGAATAGACATTGCTTCGAAGTATTGTAGAAACAATTCTATCTTTTTGTTTTTTAACGTGTAACACGTATTTGCAGAACTAAGAATTTTGTTAATTATAAAACTTTTTTTAAAAGGTTTTATTACAAAATGGGGTAGGAAGCGATTTATTTATGCATTTTTATCGTTATTTTAGAAAAAAGATCATTTAGGAAAGTTTTTTTCCTTTTTTTTTTGTTTTTTTT
>CAZJNP010000027.1:0-14192 GCA_964547355.1 uncultured Calditrichaceae bacterium | reverse complement strand
GAAAGATAAAATAGCAGAAAAGAAACGATATAACTGGCAAACGAAAAAATCAGGTCTTTTTTTCTACCAAAAGCGGCGGCGATCAGCCCCGAAGGGACTTCCCAGATATTTATTGTAATTTGTCTGATCGCATACAGAACACCGATCTGAAAAAAAGAAAGACCTCCTTCTCTTAAAAAGAGAAGAAAAAAGATGTCAAAAAACTTCAGGTTCTTTAAAAAACCGTAAGCGGCAAATTTATAGAACTGTAAATTTTTTGGAAAGTCGTTCATAAGATCATCCATTAATCCAGCTGAAATTTCTCAAACCTTTCGCTAAAAAACAAATCATTTGGATGCAAATGTTTGGTACGGTTCTTCAAAAAAATACCTGCGCATAATCGGAAGTTTTATCAGGCTAGGGTCGCATTTACCTACCCAACATTATTTCTTGTCCAATTTCCCGAAGACTTTATTAAAAAACAATGCTGCAAATACTTATGAAATCACAAAATAACGCGTCTGACGGTTTTTTTGCAAATTAACCGATTGTTATTTTTTACGTTATATTGAATAGAGGTCGGTAAAAACGCTTGCCATTAGTGCAAAAGAATCCTATATTTAATAAACAGATTTATGATCTGTGTCACATTTAATCAAATTCTTGCCAGGAGAAAAGTTGCGTTCTGTCTATCGATTTGCACCCAGCCCTACAGGATATTTGCATGTGGGCGGCGCGCGCACGGCAATCTTTAACTGGTTATTGGCCCGCAAAACAAAGGGATTATTTCTGCTTCGCATAGAAGATACGGACCTGGAGCGTTCCACAGCTGACGCCATCGAACAAATTAAGAAAAGTTTAAAGTGGCTAGGGCTGGATTGGGACGGTCAGGAATATCATCAAAGTACCCATGTCCAGCGACATATTGAAATTGCCAATCAGTTATTAAACGAAAACAAAGCCTACCGTTGTTTTTGTACCAGGGAAGAATTGGAACAAAAACGTCGCCGTGCCGAAGCGCTAAAAATCAACCAGCGTTACGACGGTACCTGTCGCAACCTTTCTAAACAGCAGGTGGAGAAAAATCTTAAGCAAGGCAAACCATTCGCGATTCGTTTTAAGGTCGAGCCGGGGCAGGTGGAATACGATGACCTGATCCATGGCCGTACGATCATTGATAACGATACGCTGGACGATTTTATCATTTTACGGTCGGACGGCACGCCGGTGTACCAATTAGCCGTTGTGGTGGACGATCACGATATGGGCGTTACTCATGTGCTGCGTGGCGACGATCATATCGCCAATACCAATAAGCAAATTTTAATCTACCGTGCCATGAATTGGGATATTCCACAGTTCGGCCATGTCCCTTTAATCCTGGGGCCGGACAAACAACGTCTTTCCAAGAGGCACGGCGCCACTTCTGTGGAAGAATATCAGAAACGTGGCATCTTGCCGGAAGCATTGTTTAATTATCTCTGTCTGCTGGGCTGGTCCAGCGGCGATGACCGCGAAATATGGACCAAACAGGAATTAATTTCTGCATTTTCTGTGCAGCGTATCGGTCGTACCCCGGCGGTGTTCGACGAACAAAAACTGCTCTGGATTAATGCTAAACATTTAAGCATGAAACCGGCTCAGAAATTAATAGAGTTGTTGCATCCGCTGTTACAAGAAGAAGGCTTAACATTAGCATCCCGGCAGCAAGAGCGGTTCCTTTATTTGCTGGATTTGTTGAAGATTCGCGCCAAAACTTTACGCGAACTTTTAGATGAAGCCCGGGTTTTCTTCCGGGATCCCCAGGAATATGAATCCAAAGGAGTGACCAAATATTTTTCGAAACCATTATCCCGTGAGCTGTTGACTAAATTCCTGAAACATATCCAGGAGCATGATGCGCTTTTCGAAAGCCCGCAAACCGCAGAAACGATTCTCAGGCGTTTCACGGAAATGCAGGGCGTTTCCGCCGCCAAACTGATTCATCCTTTACGCTTGGCGTTAACAGGGAAAACGGCCAGCGCGGGCATTTTTGACATTATGTACATTTTAGGGAGTGCCACTGTATGCCGCCGTATTCAACAGGCGCTGGAGCGCATTCCCGAAGAAATCGCGACCAATGATTGATCAAACTATAAATATTATCTGCCTGGAAAAAACCGGCGATTTGTCGCGTTTTATTTCCAGCGTTTACGGCGCGATTGCCTTCCGTTTAAAACAGGTGCAATCGTTAGGAGAACTATCCCCGGCACCCGAACAAGAGGAAGTGCATCTTTATGTGGTCGATAATGCCGTTGCCAGGTTATCTCCCAAGGATATGGATTATTTTCGCAACCTGTCTCCCAGACCAAATCTAATACTTGTTACCCATGAAGATGAAGACATCACTGTTTGGAAAAACCTAAATGACGGAAATCTGTATTGTCTCACCCAAAAGGAGATCGTAACCAAGCTGCCCCGATATTTAGGTGAAATCTATGCCAATCTATCGCAAAAGAGCGCCGAAAGTCCGCAATTCCAGAAACTCTTAACCACTGCCCTGGATAAACTGGATCCGGTAATTATCATCTGCAACCAGCATGGACAATTTGTTTTCTTAAATGAATCCGGCCGCCGCCTTTTACGAATTGAGGATGTAACCCATGCGGATTTTTTTGTCCAGGATTATCTCACGGACGGCGCAAAAATTTGGCATTTCCTTCAGGATTTTTTTACCGAAGAAAATATACCATTGCGGAACTATCACGTAACCCTGGTGAACGATTTACTCCAGCAGTTCCCGGGGCAGGCCGTTATTCGGAAATTGACTTTGGAGCAGGTTTACTTTTTGTTTAAGGTATCATTATTTGATCAGCAGCAGGCAGTGGAAACAGCCAGGCAAAAGGCATCCGCCCTGCCCGACTTCGCAGATGCGGTAGCCAACGAATTGCTAAATCCCGTAAACGTAATTTCCGGACGCCTCCAGCTCTTGGAAAAACTAATCAAAGATGATCCGCAATTAGCTTCAACTTTAGGCGGATTGCAAAAACAAATCCAACGGATTAATGAAACCATCCATCGTTTGGTAACCTTTGCCAGTTTAAAGCAGGAAAACATACTGCGCAAAGTGCCGCTGGACGAAATTCTGAAAAGGCTGCAAAAATCCCCTGCATTGCAAGCATTTATTACGGATCAGACCCCACCGTTTTCATTGCGGCTGGAAAACGAAGTGCCCTTATTGATGGGACAACCAATGGATTTTGAGATATTATTTGGTATCATTCTGAATTTAAGTTTACAATGTCTGGCTCAGAGCGGAACGCTTGAATTGGCGGTAAAAAAAACCCTTCATAACGAGCAGGAATATGTCAGTGTTTTTTTCATTTTGCATAAAAAGGACATTAATAATCTGGATTGTCAGTTACAAAAACAGCTAAAAATTGAAAAATCCATTGATACATCTATTGCCAAACATATAATTTATACTTATAATGGTGAGATAGAATTCCATTTCTTGAACTCAAATACAGAACAGATAGAAATAAAATTTCCCATCGCGAACCCATTCAATATGATGGAGGCTCAATGAAATCCCGGGTTTTGATCGTCGATGACGATTATGATGCAATTGAAATGATGAAAGAATTATTCGAAAGCAAAGGTTATTTTCCTGAAACTGCGATGAACGGCCTTGAAGGACTGACCAAAGTAAAGATGCAAGAGCCGGATATTATCCTTTCCGATATTATGATGCCGGAGATGGATGGAATGGAATTTTTACGGGTATTGACCAAAGATTATCCCCATATTCCGGTTATTATGATTACCGCCCACGGAACGGTAAGCACTGCCGTGGAGGCTATGAAACTGGGTGCCAAGGATTATATTCTTAAACCCATAAACCTGGAAGAAATTTTAGCAAAAGTAGAGCGTATTACCCAGCTTAATAACCTGATCAAGGAAAATGAGTATCTGCTGACTAAATTACAGCAGACCTACGATTTTACCAATATGGTGGGTAAAACGGATAAAATTCAGGAAATCTTTCGTTTGGTGAAAGATGTGGCACCCACCAATACCACCATCCTGATTGGCGGAGAAAGCGGTGTGGGAAAGGAACTGATCGCCAACGCCATTCACTATAACAGTCCAAGGGTCAAGAGGCCTTTTGTCAAAGTGAACTGCGGTGTGCTGGCGGAAAGCCTGCTGGAAAGCGAATTATTCGGCCACGTGCGCGGCGCATTCACCGGCGCCATTAAAGACAAAATCGGGCGCTTTGAAATGGCCAACGGCGGCACCCTGTTTCTGGACGAGATCGGCGATATCTCGTTAAACATGCAGTTAAAGCTGCTACGCGTATTGCAGGAAGGCGAATTCGAACGCGTAGGCGGCACGGAAACCATCAAAGTGGATGTGCGCATCATTGCGGCGTCCAATAAAGATCTGAAAAAACTTATTAAAGAAGGAAAATTTCGAGAAGACCTCTATTACCGCCTAAACGTGATTCCTATTGTGGTCCCGCCTTTACGCGAACGTCGCGAGGATATTAAATATCTGGTCAATCATTTTATCGATAAATTTAACCGGGTATACGGCAAGGGCATAAAGGAAATTGAACCCAAGGCCATGGAACTGCTAGAGAAATACGACTATCCCGGCAATATCCGCGAATTGGAAAACCTGGTAGAACGCCTGGTGGTGCTGGATAAAAAAGGAAAAATCCTCGTTAATGACTTGCCGGAATATATCCGCCAAACCAGCACGGAAGCAAATCTGGACGATGTTAATTTTGACCTGGGATTGAGCCGCCTGGTAGATAATTATGAAAAAGGTATTTTAATGAAAGCGTTAGAAATGAATAATTTCAACAAGGTGCAAACCGCCAAAATGCTCAAAGTAAGCAGAGGCACCTTAATGTCCAAGTTGAAAAAATACGGTGTCAGCTAAAATGGGTCAAACTTACCATTTGGTGCTTTGTACGGTTCCGGATAGAGAAACCGGAAAGAAAATCGCCTTGCGCCTTGTGGAGCAGAAACTCGCGGCCTGTTGTAATATTGTACCGGGTATTTTTTCCGTTTATCGCTGGAAAGGAAATATCGAACAGGATGACGAGGAGTTACTCCTGATTAAATCTTCTCCCTCGCTATTCCCGCAACTAAAACAAGCGATTTTCGAACTTCATCCTTATGACGTGCCAGAAATTATCGCTTTACCCATTACCGATGGCGCGCAAGAATATTTGGAATGGATGGATCAAAACTTAGAGGTTACAGATGAACGACGCTCTTAATGAAATTCTTCAAGACCGCTATTCCGGATCAATAACAATTGCTTCGAAAACGCTGGACTATTTTGAAAAACTCATCGCCGAAGCGGAAAAAAACAACACCGCTCTGGATCAGCTTTTTGATCAGGTGCATAAAGCCAGTAAAATTTTAATCAAAGCACAGCCCAATATGGTTGTTTTACGCTGGCTCGGTAATCATCTCCAGTCTCATTTTAAACGCCTCATGAAATCCGAAAACATTCCGAATGATTATTACCGCTTCCTCACCGAGCGTATCGAACAGTTGCGCAAGGAAATACAGGGTAATCTGGAAAAAATTG
Organism: uncultured Calditrichaceae bacterium; assembly: GCA_964547355.1. GTDB lineage: Bacteria > Calditrichota > Calditrichia > Calditrichales > Calditrichaceae > CAZJNP01. Next base: position 8,627 of record CAZJNP010000027.1, on the reverse strand, counting down.
CTCATATGGGCGCCAAAGTGATCGCGACTTCCAATAAAGTGATGACCATCAGCACCAGTACACTGGTGCGTGAAATTTTATTAACCACACATCGCCAAAAAAGAAGATTTGAAGTGTACGTAATGAAAAGCGATCCGCCGGGCGAAGGGATTCAATTCGCCGAATTTCTGGCCAAACAGGGCATCCGAACCACATTGATTCCGGACGCCCAGATGGGCGTTTTCATGAAAGAAATGAATCTGGTCATGATCGGTGCAGATCGTATTTACGAACAAGGCTTTATTAATAAAGCCGGTACTTTGCCATTATGTTTAACGGCGCGTCATTTTAATATTCCCGTGTATTTGGCTGCGGAAACACTGAAAATTTTACCCGAAGCAACACGTGCCATTAAGTTTCACAAAGAAAGCCCTCATGAGGTTTACCCGTCCAACAATGAATTGTTGCAAGTCGAGAACTGCTATTTTGAACGGATTCCATTGCAGGTGGCCCATAAGATCATTTGCGAGGACGGTGTTTTCGAGACCTATGAGTTTATCAATTGGTATTTAAAGGAGTAAAACCATGCTGACCGGAACATTTATCGCTGAAATTGGCGATGATAAAAACCATCTGAAAATTCCTCCGGAAGTAGTGCAGAGTCTCAACCTGCAAAAAGGCGATAAAGTGGAAGTTATGATCAAGCGCATCAAATCCCGCCGGTTCGATATTAAAATCTCAAAAAATCCTCTGTATAAAATTTTGGATTTGAGCGGAGGAAAAGTAACCCCATGAAAATCATGACCGTTTTTATAGATGTTTCTGCCTGGACAGCCATCGTAGATGGAAACGATCCCAACCATGCGGCTGCCACAGAATACTTTCAGGAACTGCTCGAAAAAAATGCCAAAATGATCACCAACAGTGCAGTACTTGATCAAACCCTGCAGGAAATAAAAAGCAAATTTGGCAAACAGCAGGCCAAAAAGTTTTTAACGATCATCGACGAAAGCGTTTTAACGATCAATTTACGGATGGACTGGATCGCACGCCGGGTGCGCCGTAATGCCCTTACCCGATTCTTAAAAGATGATAACGGGCTACAGCTTTTGCATTACTATATTTACGAGACGGTTAACCGCAAGCATGTGGACATTATTTTTTCTTTTGATCAACGGCTGAAAAGTTTTGGATTGCCATTAATGCCCCAGGCGGAGTCTCCCCATGAGTAGATTGTTTTACGCCACCCTGGACGTAAATAAACGCAATCCTGTATTCATACTGGGCGATAAATCCGCCTATGCTCTAAGTAAAGTGCTTGCCGAAGAAGCAGTAAAAGACGGAAAGTTAGCCCTAATCCTTTCTGTTTGTGAACGCACTTATCCCATCGAGGGCAAAGTTCTGGTCAGTCCGGAAACGGAGCTTTTGATGGAGCTCTTCAAGGAAGAGAATCCCGAGGTGATGTATCTGGCTAAGGCGGTCAAAAACGATTTATTACAGCCCTATAGCATGGAACAGATTCTCACCTTATTGCCAGAATTGAAAGCGCCTGTGCAGGCATTTGTGATGATCACACCGGAAAAGAAGAAAGAACTGGAGCGCTTTACCGCTTTTGAACATGCCCGATTTATCTGCACCATGCATTTTGCCAGTCTGGAGGAGGAGCTGTTTTCTTTAATGAAAAAAACGGCCGTTTCCGATAATCAGATGATACAAAAAATCGGATCAATTTTTAACACATATTGCCCGCTTCTTGAACTGCCTGTTGAGGTCGAACACCGGATCGTCTTCATCGATCGGGTTAAAAATATTCTTGACGAGAATAAATTACTCTCCCTATTCAGAAAATTCCGCGAAACTTTCCCCGGACAAATTTATATCGGCGATATATTGAACTATCAATTAAAGAAGGTGTGATGAAGCGTCTGAAAATTGCAGTAGCGGGGGCCGGCGATCTGGGTACAGCCGTGGCGCTGCGCCTGTTTCATTCCGGTTTTGACGTATTCATAATCGCACAAAACCTTCCGTTGGATATTTACCATGCCCGAAATTTCAACCAGTCGCTGTTTACGGGGTTTAAACGTGTGGAAGGCGTGGTGGCACGCACACTGCCGGGTGCCATCGAAAAGGGCGATGTGGAAGCGGACATTTCGGTGAAGGAATTTATCCACATCCAATGCGCCAACCGGGAAATTCCGGTGACGCTGGTGCAGGACCTGCCTACGCTTAAATCGGAGCCCGTGGATTATGCCGTTTTTTCTACTGAACCCCTGATCGATGAAGTGGCTTCGGTTTTTGAGGATTCGGCGGTGCTGATTGGTTTCGATTCTTTCCAAACGACGCGCCAAATGCAATATCTTATCGGACAGCAAAGCGATTATACCGGACGGGTGCTCTACCCTTTTGTGGATCAGTATCAAACATGGCAGGAAAAAACAGAAAGATTGCGTAAATTCGGAGTCCACGAAATAAAAGCACCCCTGGAAGGCGTTTTTACGGCCACTAAAGAACCGGATGAACCGGTATCGGAACGGGAAGAAATCGGCCGGATTAATGATATCCCCATTTTATCTCCTGCCCACGGTAAGATCAGCGGCATTTTAAACAGCGGATTAATCGTGCCAGCGGGAACGGTTTTTGCAGAGGTATGCACCAATCGGCAGGCGCCTTCCGCGCGTATCATACCGGCTGTAAATTTTAATCTTGCCGGAGGCGTGCTGGAAGCCATCCTTTATAATGAAAAATTATCGCCATAATTCTACTTGCACAATCCGGTTTTTTTCCCCAATTTATATATTTAAATCAAGATTATCCCGTATAATTTGAAAAATTAGCACAAAAAGTTTAAGCGGAGGCTCGGCTTAATGCAAATAGCCATTGCAGCGAAAGAAAACAATACCATTCATCAGGGACATTTTGGAGACAGTCCTTTCTTCGATATTTATCGCATCGACGGAGCCACATTGACCTTAGTGGAACGGCGAAAAAACCCCTTTCTTTCCGAAGCGGAAGTGGAGCATGGCAAGGTAAAAGGCATCACTGGTTTTCTCAAGGATTGCGATATCCTTGCCGGGCGCGGATTTGGTATGCACTCCTTAAAAAAATTACATCAATTAGGGAAAAAAGCCTGGTTGGTGCGTCATCACACCGTGCAGGAATTATTAATCGATATTAACCTCAAACAATCGGAAAAAATTATGCAGTTTAATCCTGAAAGCAACAAATTTGAGCCCATGCCATGAAAACAACCATTCTGATCGAAAACACAGTTTACAAGAGCGGATTGTACGCCGAACACGGCCTGGCGCTGCTGATTGAAACGGACGAAAGAAATATTCTGTTTGATACCGGACAGAGCGCTGTGTTTCTGGAAAATATGGAGAAAATGCATCTGGACCCGAAGATAATCACCGATGTGGTCATTAGCCACGGGCATTACGACCATACTGGCGGTCTGGAGGCTTTACTGAGAATCAATCCGAACGTACGGGTATTTCTCACTCCGGGTATGTTCGATAATCGTTTCAGCGTTCGAAATGACGGAAAATTTTACAATGGCATGCCCGAAGCAGTAAAGAAACGTTTACAGCAAGAGAAGAATGTGACTTTTACCCGTGGCGTACTCCGGATGTCCGAGAATATTTTTCTGCTCGCGGATATTCCTCGCCGCAACCCTGTAGAAACAGTAGAAGACCCCTTTGTGGTACTGAACGAAGATGGCAGCGAAGTGCATGACGATATTCTTGACGAACAAGCTTTAGCTGTAAAAACTAAAGAAGGTCTGGCCGTGTTTACAGGCTGCGGTCACAGCGGTGTGGTGAATACCCTTTCATATGCTGCGGAAGCTACCGGCGAAAAGAGGGTCAGTCTTGTAATGGGAGGTTTTCATTTAATTCACGCTACGCCCGAACGCATTGACTGGACCATCGATCGTTTTGCCGAAGCAGGTGTGCATAAAATTATCCCGCTGCATTGCACTGGTCCAAAGGCCAAAGCAGCGTTATTTAAAGCCCAGCCAGAGCGCACGCTTTTATTGTCTGTGGGCAAAGTCGTGATTATTTAACCGCAATTTGTTTAACCTGGCATCTAGACACGCTGGAAATTTTACAGGCCGGTTTAACCTGGCTATCATCGATTATGATATAAACCCCATTACAATATTATTTACAGCAAAACCTGTCCTAACCATAAATTATTTTGAACAGCAATGACTTTACAGTTATTTTTAACCGGTAGTCGCTATTCAAAATTGAACGAGTACAATCATAACAAGCGTATCATTATGAACACGAAAAAAGTAATCGTCATCGGCGCCAGTTCAGGAATCGGCCGGGCGCTTTGTGGCGAATTAATTCAACAGGGATACGAAGTAGGCGCCTGTGCCCGCAACACAAACGCCCTCGAACAGATGAAGACCCAGCTCGGCAGCCGCTTTCATTACCGGATGCTGGATATTCGGCAGACAGACCAGGTGCCGGTCGTGCTCTCGGAATTAATTGCAGAGATCGGAGGGATGGATGTATGCGTTATCTCGTCCAGTGTCAGTCAGAAAAATCCTGATCTCGAATGGTCGATCGAACAGAATATCCTGCAGACCAACGTATCGGGTTATGCAGCCTGCGCGGTGTTTGCCACTGATTTTTTTACCAGGCAAAACTATGGGCATCTGGTGGGGATCACATCCATAGCCAGAAAATTCGGTTTCTATAATCCGGCCTACAATGCGTCTAAGGCGTTCGAGGATATTTATCTTCAGGGATTGAGTTTGCGTTATAAAAAGGACGGTATGTACCTGACCATCATACGACCGGGTTTCATCAAAACACCCATGACCGAAAAGAACCCTCGAATGTTTTGGGTAAGCGAAGCCGATTCCGCAGCCCGGCACATCATCTACGCAATTAAACGCAAAAAATCCGTGGCGTATATTACGCCGCGCTGGCGGATCATCGAAGTTTTGTTGCACCTGATGCCTTTTGGGGTCATCAAAAAACTTCTATGAGCGCTTACTGTGATCCACGGCTTTTAAGATTTTTATATTTAAAACAATAAAACGCCACAATTGGTATAGTCTGCTATTTTGCAGCGACATGGTTTCCTCCTTCATTATTCAGGAATAATTTTCCAGCCGACGCGCCCTTTGAATTTCCAGATAAACGTAGAATGAATCAAGCGCTTCATCCAGGCGCCGGCCAATCCGCGCTCCATATGCGTCACAAATAAATCTCTTCCGGCCTCGTTCGGGAAACGTCTGGTATCCGGCACCACAGGATACATAATAATCGTTCCAGCGCCACCGTCCCACAGCGAATCGCCCATGGAAGCGATACAGGCAGCCACCATCTCCGACATACGTTCGGAGTGTGTCATTCTTCCCCTTTTGACTAAATCGATTACATTCTTTGCTACCACCCGACCGATAATTCCGGAAACCATGCCGGTTCTGGGTGGTGCGGGAGAAATGGACATGCCGTTGGGATTCACATGTGGTCTGGATATGGGGCCCGGAGGCGCAAAAGCGATTCCTGCTGCAAAGATATTTTTGTAATTGGTGTTTTGATAAACTGACGGCCAGGCGTCCGGATTCTCTTCCAAAACTTTGTATTCCAGACCATAAATACCGTCCACCAGGGTAAATCCGGCTTTATTCACAACTTTATCGGACACATCCTGCCCGTCTTTGCCCACATATTTAATCGGTACGCCTAAAAACTGAGGAATCAGCATGGCAAAATCATAAGAGGTTTCCCCCTGGTTGCCGTCATAATCTTCCCAGTAGATGTTTTTTTCATCCACTTTGTAAACGCCCTTTTGGATTTCCCATTTGATATCGTATTCTTCAAAAATACTGCGTACAAATTCTTCGCTGGTTAAGATACGATCGCCTTGCTTTGCCTGAATGCCGCGCACACCAAAATCTCCCAAAGCTGGCTCGTTAGAAATCCACACCAGTTCCGCTTTATCGCGTAGCTTTTTCTTAACCAGGGCCTTATGAATATTGGAAATATATTCAAATGCGGCGCCCTGACAGGTGGCCCCGGGATGTCCCGTGCCGATCACCATTTTTATTTTTTCACCCTTTTCCATGCGCGCCACCAATTCCAGATATTTATCCCGGGTTTGCAGCGTATGTTCCAGCGTGCAAATAGAATAGGTGTATCCTTTGGCGGGACCCAGCCCTTCAGTGCCCTCAAAATTCAGTTTAGGCCCGGTGGCGTTAATCAAATAGTCGTATTCCAGTGTCTGGGGTTCGCCTTGATTATTTTTCTCAACCAGCACAAATTGCTCATCAGGATGTATTTCGGTAACACGGCCATGAATAAAATTGACATGCATTTTTTCATAAACCGGGGCAAGCGGGAAATGGGTCTTCTCTGCTTTCATGTGATTGACGCCTACCCAGACCAGAGAAGGAATAAACAGAAAATAGTCGTATTTGTTGACCACCGTAATTTCATGTTCCTTTCCCAATGCAGACCCTAAATAAAGCGCAGCCGTATGGCCCGCAAATCCGGCTCCGATAATTACCACTTTTGCCATGATTACGCTCCTTTAATACGTAAGTATTTTATTTATTTTATCTGCGAAATTTGTATATATCTGTATGGAAAAGGGTCTTAGCCATCGGCTCATTTATATTAAAAATCAGCGCTTGCCTGGCTTTATTGGGACAATATTTTATTTCCCTATAACCTTTTTTCTTTGAAAAATATTCCGGCACAAAACCAGACCAATTGACAATTATCGGGGAGCATTGTAAAATCTTTATACTGTGTGTTTTTCTGAACTTCTGTTTCTTTTTATGAACTGATAGGAACTTCCAAAATACGTTATCCGCACTTCCCTCTTAAAAGTACAAATCAAAACCATGCCACATCGTTAAATCGGGCCGTCTGAATGTAATATGAATGAAACCATTAACGAATGATCACCAACCGTCGCACCCCGGCATCCTTTCCGCGGAAGCGCAAGCGATAAAAATACACACCGCTTGCAAGGGCATTCCCGGCTAAATCCATACCCGGCCATTCAATGGTGTGGCGCCCCTGAGGCAAAATGGAGGATTGGTATTTCCAGACCAAACGTCCGTCCGTTGAGTAAATCGTCAGTTCTACGGCTCCGGCAGCAGGAAGTGAAAAATGTATGGCTGTGGCCGGTAAACTTTCCCCCGGCACGCCTTCGCCAAACGGATTTGGATAATTGGGATAAAGCATTGCTTGCTGCGGCAGGTATGGCTCATGATCAAGAACCGATGAACCTTCTTTGACAATATCTTCCTGATACCCGGGCTGTACTTCGCCCTCGTAGTTGTAAACCGTTTTTACGCCGGTCACCCGGATCTGGTCACCAACAGAAAAATCGGAAATATCCAGGCCGGCGTCAGGATCAAAATAGATTTTCCCCGCTCCACTACCGTCGTTGATCATCATAACCGTATTGCCGGAGATCGACTCGATCTCCCCGCTAACCGTTACCCAACGTCCCGGATCGGCCGAAGTGTCGTTGATGCTGACCGTAGTAATGGTCCAGGGCTCGGGCAGAGGTTCTCCGGTACTAAGGATTTGATGGGAATGATATATGATTTCATGCAAACCATTGTAGTTGGTCACCTCTCCGGTGATCTCTGCTAATACCCCCTGCTCAAGATCGCTCAATACCGCGCTGCCATAATACACATTAATTCCGGCATCGGATTCATCCTGGAGATAAATCGATGTGTAGGTGGTACTAAAAATTCCAGCTCCTATAGTCACCACGCCCTTTACCGTTACCGTTTGACCGACATAATCGCCGAAATGCGCATGAATATCCGCAATGGGGGTGTAAACCGCACCATTGTTAAAAGCAAACGAAGAGATCACCGGACGGTGGTCGGAAACCTCGTTTTCATAAGCGCTGTTCTGATCGTCCAGATAAAGGACCTGGGTGTTGCCCTGTTCGCCGTATTCGCCAAGAGCATCGTTGGTGATGCAGATATGGTCGATCAGATTCGGTTCATTGTAACCGATGTAACTACCCTGAATGCCCACCAGAGGCTCGGTTAAAAAGGTGTAAGTGGTTGAATCGTCCAGCATTTTTTGAAAAATATTGTCTTCCGGCGGATCTTCCAGATGATCGTTAAAATCCCCAAGCAGAATAAAATCCTGCTCGCCGCCCAGCGCCAGTTGTTCGTCAATATAATTCTTAAGGCTGTCCATTGCCGCCTTGCGTCGCTGTTCGCTTTCCGCATCATCGTACGCTTTGAGATGCACGACAATTAACTTAAAATCAAACGTGTGGTTGTTTTCACTCACCGTAATGGTGAATTCCATCGGCGGACGCGGGAAGGCGTACCAGGCGTCTTCAAACAGCAACTGGTAATCGCGCACCGTAACCTCGTTTGTATTGTAAATGAGACCGACCTTCTGGTACGTGCCGTCGCTGTATTCGTGCGGTGATAAGATGCCGTCCCAATCCGGCAATTGCGAAAGAAGCTGTTGAAAAGCCGTAGTATCGCTGATTTCCTGAACCCCGTACAGGTCGCCTTCCAGGTCGGCGATGATCTGAGCCACTTCGTCTATGGTATTCTGGCCGTCCTTGGGAAACCATTCGATGTTCCAGGTCAGCACGTCGATGGTAGAATCCGTACCTGCGGCGCTATACTGTGC
>CAZJNP010000026.1:0-14439 GCA_964547355.1 uncultured Calditrichaceae bacterium | reverse complement strand
GCCATGGAAAGTCCGGAAACCCCGCCGGGCACTACTTTTGCATCTATTAAAAAAACGCCGATGCCAAGCGCCATCAATACGGCGCCTACGGTAATAAAAAAATAATCTTTAAAACCGGGTCGATTGAATTTCATGGCTGTCTCCTTTCAAAATGAGGGCGATTTTAAACACTTAAAACCCAAAAGTCAAAAAAATATACCGTGGCTTTTTATTATGGAAAGGATTTTTTATATTCAAACAACACCTGAGTTTGCGTTCAAAAAACGGTGACCATTTTTAAACTACGAAATGGTTGCCAATACGAATCGTATCCATTGAAACGGCTTAGTTAAAAAATACGATTTTTCATTATTAATGACTTTTATTAAGTGGAAAGGACGACAAAGATGTTCGACACTTCTGTTTATGTCATGCGGCGCCAGCAACTGCAAAATAACATTCGCAAAGGAATGATTGTTTTTTTGGGGAATACCGATCTGCCCATGAACTACAAAGACAATCTGTACCATTTCCGGCAGGACAGCACATTCTTATACTATTTTGGCCTGGATGAGTCGCAACTGGCGGCAATCATCGACGTGGACGCCGATCACACCATCCTGTTCGGAGACGATGTTGATCTGGAAGACATTATCTGGATGGGACCGCAGGAATCCATAAAGGACAAGGCGGCAAAAGCCGGTGTCACAGAGACTCGCGGGTTTAACGAACTTCAAACTTTTCTTGCCGACGGGTTGGCTTCCGCTAAAAAAATTCATTACTTCCTGCCTTATCGTCTGGAACAGCAGATTCTTTTATCCGAGCTATTGCACCAACCCTTAAACGCGCTTGCAAACGGCGCCTCCGTGGAACTCATCAAAGCCATCGTAGCTCAGCGTTCCATAAAAGACGATCTGGAAATAAAGGAAATCGAAACCGCTCATGCCATTACCCGTGAGATGCACCTGCAGGCCATGCGGATGGCCAAATCGGGTGTGCATGAACAGACGATTGCCGGAACAATCGAAGGAATCGCCTTAAGCGCCGGAGCAGGGGTTTCGTTTCCTGTTATTCTCTCTGTTCAGGGTGAAATTTTACACAACCACGGTCACGCCAATATTCTGCAAAAAGGGCAACTGCTGGTCAACGACTCGGGCGCGGAGTCTAATAGCCATTACGCTGCGGATATTACACGCACCCTGCCGGTGGGAGGAAAATTCTCCACCAAACAAAAAGAAATTTACCAGATCGTTTTGGACGCCCAACTGAGCGCGATTCAAATGCTCAAACCCCAATTGCCTTACAAAGAGGCACACTTGCAGGCAGCCAAAGTCATCACGGACGGGCTGAAAGGTCTGGGACTCATGCACGGCGACACCGACGAGGCAGTAGCCGCAGGCGCCCATGCCCTTTTCTTCCCCCATGGGCTGGGACACATGATGGGCCTGGATGTGCACGATATGGAAAATCTGGGCGAAGACTATGTGGGTTATGACGAAACCGTCCAGCGCAGCGATCAGTTCGGCCTGGCTTATTTACGTTTGGCGAAAAAACTGCAACCGGGATATGTGTTAACCGTGGAACCGGGCATCTATTTTATTCCGGCACTCATCGAAAAATGGAAGGCAGAAAATAAATTTGCAGACTTTTTGAACTATGAACGAATTTCCGAGTATATCGGATTCGGCGGCATCCGTATCGAGGACGATGTGTTGATCACAGAAAACGGCTGCCGGGTGTTAGGCCAGCCTATTCCGAAAACCGTTGCCGAAGTCGAATCGGCCTGTAGTTCATACTCAGATTAAAAACAGCCGATGTGATGATAAATGGACTGGCGGATTATTTCATGGGAAGTAAGCATATGCCCCATCGACGATGGCGCGGGTACTATTTTATTCCCATTGCGGGGCATATGCTTTGCCCTTTCGTGAATGGCATCCGCGTCATGGTTCCGTTGCGTTTTCGTTAACTCTTTGCGACGAAAAACATTCATCCCTGATCCTCCTATTCTTCCCTTACATTATTCGACCTCTTTTCAAAAAAATTAAACACCTTTTGGCTAATCTATTGGCAAAATCTAAACCTACACTATTTCAAGACGAATACTCTATTTAGTTGAAACTGTTTAAGTTAAAGAAAGTGATCAATCAGTATGACGAATAAGAAAACCATCTTGCTTGTTGAAGACGATCGCGAGATGCTCAAATTATTAAAAATGTATCTCAATCATTACTCCTATAATATCCTGGAGGCTACAACCGGAGAAGAAGCCCTGAGCATTCTTCAAAACACACTGCCGGATTTGATCATCAGCGATATTATGATGCCGAAAATGGACGGTTACGATTTACGTAAAAAAATCCTCACAAAAGAACATCTGAGATTAATTCCCTTTATTTTTTTAACCGCCAAAGGACTGAATGACGACATCATCGAAGGATTTAAATTGTTTGCGGACGATTATATCAGTAAACCTTTTAATCCGGAGATTCTAAAAATTAAAGTCGATACCCTGCTGCAAAAATACACCGAAATAAATAAGCTGGTTCGTTTTGACGGGTTGACCAAACTTTACAACCGCAGGGCATTGGAAAGTTACTTTAATCAAGAGCTAAACAGGGTTATCCGATACCAGCAAAATCTTTCCGTACTAATGCTGGACATCGACCACTTCAAACGGATTAATGATCTTTACGGGCATAATGCAGGCGACGAAGTGCTTAAAAAAATAGCCGAACATTTACAGGAACAAATAAGGGACGTGGATATCGCCGCACGCTACGGAGGCGAGGAATTTGTTATTCTCATGCCAGAAACAGACAAAGACACCGCTTATATGGTCGCCACAAGATTAAAAGAGAGCATTGCCCAGATAAACTATTCCAGGCCGGAATTTAAAGTAACCGTCAGTATTGGCATTGCCTCTGCTCCTAAAGATGGAACCACTGCGCAAGAATTACTCAAACAGGCCGATCAAGCCATGTATTTGGCTAAAAGAAACGGAAAAAATCGCGTGGAAATGGTCGTGTAGTCAGACTGCTATTTAAATTTCTCCCCCGCTTCTTCTTCCCAGCCTTAGAGAGGGTAATGAAAATCCGTTAACCTTTCGCTAATTTCCCACAGTTTTTTACGAACCCCGTCATCATAAGCTATGGCAGCCGGCTCCTGAATTTGTTTATCAGAGAAATATTTACCGGTTACGGATTCGGTCTCCGGCGCCGTGGCAAGATAGACCAGCACATCCGCTCCGACAGATACCGGCGCCCCGCCCAGTCCCCAACCAGCATGCAGCAGTTTAGTGTCAATCACACCAGGATGCAGACAGTTAACCGCTATATTTTTACCTTTTAACCGTTCGGCCAATTCAAAGGTGAACAGGATATTCGCCAACTTAGACATAGCGTACGCCTGATAACCGGAATATGACACCTCGCCTTGCAAATCGTCAAAATCAATCGCAGATGCATGGGCCATGGAACTCACAGTAACAATACGCGCCGGGGAGCTGGATAAAAGTAGATTCAAGAGCAGGCCGGTTAATAAAAAATGCGCCAGATGATTGACGGCAAAGGTGAGTTCGTAGCCATCCCGGCTAAGCGTTCTGGTGCGTTGAAATACGCCGGCATTGTTTATCAACACATCCAACCGCTTAAACCGCTGTGTAATTTCTTCCGCCATACCACGGATTTCGTTTAACGATGACAGATCAGCGCAAATCCATTCCGTTGCTTTGTTTTCCGTACCTTCTCTGATCCATTGCACGGTGTCTGTGCATTTTTGAGGGTTTCTTCCGTGTACAATTACGCGGTTTCCTTTTGCGGCCATCACGAACGCGGCCTGTCGGCCGATGCCGTCCGTAGAGCCGGTAATTAATATGGTTTTCGGCCTCATTACATTTCTCCTGCTGGTTAAGTTTTCCGAGCCGAGTGGTTGGCTTCGCCGTTGAAATTTAATAAATTGCGGTTCTAAGCCAAACCAATTTAAGTTGGAGATGCGATGCAAAAGAGCTTTTTGTCACTATTTATTATGGTCATCGTTCTACTTTTTGCAACAGGCTGCGCAAAAAAAGAGCCGCTTGTTCTGCAAGGTCAGACCATGGGTACTACTTATCATATTAAAATTGTCGATTCAGCATTTGACTCTTCCGGAAAGCAGGCCTTGCAGCTTGCGGTCGATTCGGTGCTAAAAGAAATGAATCGCCAGATGTCCACATATATTCCAGAGAGTGAAATTTCCCGCTTTAATCGCTGGCCCGCCCATAAGCCGTTCCGCATCTCCCGCGATTTTATGAATGTATTAAAATTATCGTTGCAAATTTATAAGGAATCACAAGGCGCTTTTGATGTAACGGTCGGGCCGTTGGTTGATTTGTGGGGATTCGGAAAAAAAGGGAGAAGAACAACGCCCCCGACGCCGGATCAGATTCAAGAAACACTAAAGAGAGTCGGTTCCGAGCACATACATATTTTAAACGATACGCTGATTTTAAAAGACGTTCCCGGGCTGGAGCTGGATTTTAGCGCGGTGGCCAAAGGATACGGCGTGGACGCGGTAGCCGCATTGCTCGGAAACAGACAGTTTAAAAATTTTATGGTGGAAATCGGCGGCGAAGTGGTGGTAAAAGGCACAAAGAACGAAAAGCCCTGGCGCATCGGGGTGGACCGGCCCAGCCCGAACCTGGCGCCCGGCGAACAACTGGAGGCCATTTTAAAGTTAAGCGATCTGGCTTTAGCCACCAGCGGCGATTACCGCAACTATTTTACTTACCATGATTCTCTGTACTCACACGAAATTCACCCAAAAACCGGCCGGCCGGTCCGCAATCATGTGGCTTCCGTAACCGTGCTGGCGCCTTCCTGCGCTTTGGCGGACGCCATGGCCACCGCTATCATGGTCATGGGTGCTCAAAAGGGATTGGCCTGGGTGGAAAGCAAACCGCAGGCGGAGGCGATGATCATTTTGCGCAAAAACGGAAAATTTGAAGAAGCGCTCTCCTCCGGATTTAACCGTTATCTGGAGAATTAGCAGTGTGTCCGCATATTAGATGTTATAACGAATAAAAGATGCTATTCATATCGTAACGCCCGTCTCACCGCATACCTTACTTGTAAATCCTGAAATTGGCCGTACGCACCAGCTCTTCCTCGTCCCAGGCTTTCGGCTGCCAGGCGCGCACGTAAATCAGCGGGTCCTTCTCGTTAAAATCAATCAACAAAAACAAATACCCCTGATCCGCGTAAGTGGTAGAGGCATAGCTCTGACGCATTTCCACGCCATACACATTTTTACTGTTGTTCTTTTTTACAATATCGAACGTACCGAAGTCGAGAAAGATGTCCTGCTGGGCGGCAAAGACCGCTTTCTGGCGCTTTAAATATTCCTTTTTGGTCAAACGCAAATAATCATAATCCGGTTGATTGCCGAATTTACGATAGTCGATCATGTTGTCCGGAAGTTTCTTACGTTTGATTTTGCGTCCCACCAAGATTAAGGCGTCTTCCGCGAACATCATATCCACGGTTTTGATGTCCCGGGTCAGATAGGCGGTGCGGTATTTTTCGATAAACTTTATGATTTCCTGCCGGTTGCCCCAGTCGTTGCCATATTCGGCTTGTTTCACAAAGCGGTCGTACAAATTCTCCGTAATGCTCAAATTCAGATCGTACAACGTGCCGTCGTCTTTAAAGTCCAGAACAAGATACTCCGTGGACTGTTTGTGGATGGAAGGATAGTTGTGAAGCATTCTGATTTTACGCAACTCGTACCCCAGCCGGGTTTTATTAATGCTGGCGTTTATGGTTTTGTCCAGCACCTTCGGATGGTTGTAGCGCATATAGTCCCGGATTTTATCGCGTAAAAACAAATCTCCGCGATACACTCGATCCGCTTGTTTGACATCTCCAGAAGAAAGAACATCCAGGAACTTACGCGTTTCGGTCATGATGGTTTCTTTCACCGGCACCTGTCCGGTAAAGGTCATCTTAATATTCTTTTCTGCAGCGCTTCTGCTTTTAACACTGAGCTCCGGAGCAGCGGCCAAACGTTTAGGCTTTTTCAAGCGCACGGTTTTAATGGAATTAAAGGTGGGGCGTACTACCAGATTCCAGAGATCATTTATGGCGTTGTACTCGCTGCGCGCTTCGTAGTACGCATATTTTACATTAAGGCGCAACTGGTTAAAACTGACGCTGGGCCCCAGCAGCGTTAACGTAGCCATGCCGTCCCGGGCTTGAACGGCCACCTGATGGGAGCCGTCCCAGAAAAAGAAATCCAGCAAAGCAACCGGCTGTCCGTTGCTAAGAACGCGTAGGGTGATTTCGCGTTCTTTGTCTGAAATGATCTCATCTTCCACATACTCAAAGCGGATATTATTGATGATCTGGTTAATGCGCATGGGTAATTCGGAAGTATAATTCTTACCCTGATAGACCACATTTTCGTCCGGCAGGGATTTGAGCAAAATAGCGGCAAAATAGTAGTATTTAAGCGCAAAGGCCAGATTCCCCAATTCGGTAAAACGCTGCGCTTTGTTTGCAATTTCGGCGATCAATTTTTTACGGGCTTCAAAAATCTTGGTGACCTCCGCTTTTTCCAGATAGCAGAATACGGAAATCAAACCTTCGGATGTGGGCCGGGCGTCGATTTTCACATTGTGCAGCGTGGCCGTGCTATGCGTCTTTAATATGGACTGCACACTCTCTTCCAGATTTTGATTGGTGCCTTCCTTCAGATTGCGTTCAAAAGTAGTGGCCACCCGCACGGCAATCTGACTGGTCAGCTCCGCCAGCGCCTGATCGCGCGCTTCGTCCATGGTTTCTGCCAAACCTTTGCCGTAGTAATATTTCCCAGATCGGATGATCTTGGAATGATCCACCTGCTGTGCAGCCAAAATCATCATAAAAGTAAAAACAATTAATATGACCCGATGCATCATCAAAACTCCCGGATTTTAACAATCCCTTTTTGTATTTACCTTGAAAACCGTAGAGTATATTTTTTATCTTTTATATTTTATTGAGCTCTTCTTAGTCTATCGGCTGCGCACCAGCCGAAAACCGATGCTGCTGCTTTTTAATGACGGCTTACTGTAAATGCGGTTGGTGCAGCGGATATCTTCCGGTCCATCGCTGAAGCTGCCGCCCCGGATCGCTTTAAAATTACCGTTTTTCGGGCCGCGCGGATTGTTGCTTTCGCTTTTCTGATAATAATTGTCGCTATACCAATCCCAGCACCATTCCCATACATTACCGCTCATATCAAAAAGTCCCAGCGCATTGGGTTTAAAACTGCCCACCGGCCAGGGCATGCGCCGGTATTCTCCCGGTTTAAAATAAGCCGCCGTACTACTGGAATTGCCGTTAAAATTGATCTTCGCAGGGTCGGCCACATCCTGCCCGTTCCCGAAACGCACTTTCCGCCCGCCTTCGCGCGCAGCGTACTCCCATTCCGCTTCGGTGGGAAGTCGATAACCATTGGCATTAAAATCGCAGCTCACGTCCGGCCCGTTAAAGGTGTAGCAAGGGGTTAGGCCTTCTTTTTTACTTTTCAGATTGCAAAACTCCGCGACGTCATACCAGGTGATCCACTCTACGGGCGAATTGGGATCCTTGTACTTGGATGGGTTAAATCCCATTAACTGCATCCATTCCTTCTGGGTTACTTCGTATTTCCCCATGTAAAAATCATTTACTGTTACGGAATGAACCGGTTTTTCCGGAGCAAATCCTTCGTTAAACACATCGCCCATCTGGAACGTTCCGCCATGAATCAACACCATATCGCCGGCCGGTTCTGCTTTGGCCGGCGCGCTTTTTACCACGGCGGACGGCGTTTTCCTTGTTGCGGCGGCAGGTTTTTGTAATTTCACGCTCTTGCTCACTTTTTGTCCCGGAGTCAGAGTAAAGGTTTCCGTCACCGATTGGTATCCGTTTTTGGTTACCGTGATTTCATAGCGGCCGACGGGTATGTTTTTGAATACCTTCATACCGGTAGCGGTAAAATATTCTCCGGCGTCGCCCTTCAATTCCACCTTAGCGTCGAACGGCACCACGGCCACGCGCACCGTGCCGGTAGGCACTTTGGGAAAAAGGTCTAAGGTAACCGTTTGATCCTTTTTGATGGCCACCTGCTTTTCTAGCACATCCGCTTTGGGTAGTACTACCTTGACCCTGGCAATCATGGGCGGAAGTTTAATACGCTGACGGCGGGTTTCCAGCCGGTCGTTAATATAAACCTTGGCTTTGGGGTCAGTATTAATGGTAAGGTAGCCCACATTTTCCTGAAGGCGGTACGTTTTATGAAAAGACGGCTCGGCGATGCGTATGGTCTCTTCCAGCGGGATGTACCCCTTCTTTTCAATTTTTAAAAGATACTGGCCCGGAGGATAAAACCCGGCCAGAGGCGTAACGCCGAATTCCAGACCGTCGATGTACACCATAGCGCCGGCTGGTTCCCCTTCGATCTGTACAGGAATATCCTCCTGCTCTTCCAGGGAAAAATTAAAAAGCACATGCTTTTCATCTACTGTAATTTCCTGAGCGACAGGCTTGTAATGCGTTTTCGTAATCCGTAGCTGATGCTTGCCCGGCGTCAGGTTAAAGGTCGGCCCTTTGCCGGCGTCTTTGCCATCGATGAAAATGGAAGCGTCCGCCGGCTTTACTACAATGGATACCGGAAGCATATCCGCCTTTTTAGGTGCGCCCTTAATGCGAATCACCCACATCTCTTTCGGCTTTAAACGAATGCCCACCTCGGACAAAATGATCTTTAACGGTTCGTAACCGGTATGAAAAATCTGAAGCACGCGTTCGTCCGGCTGCAGGTACACAATGTCCATCCCGGCCTGATGATCCACATCTCCTACGATGCCGTTGTAAGAATCGTAGGTAAAACCCTCCATATCAGAAAGTACTTTTATCGCCGCGCAAAACCGACCGTTTACATCTCGCCGTCCAATGATTTCAGATTCCAGCTTTTGCGGTTTGCCCACGATGGACATTTGCGCTAATTGCGCATGGGCCGAAATAAAAAACCCCAAATAGAGCAATAAAAACATGACCTTCTTCATGAGAAATTCCCGGGATTGAATGATACCAAAGATTATACCGTATAATTTAGCTTCAGATTTCTTTAGATACAAAGAATTTATTTTATCCGTCGTGGTCTGGGTCAATTTATTCTTAATTCAAATAAATTTCTGAGGGCACCCAATAAATCCGCTTAAATAACCAGACCTTTTATAGTTTACCCAAGCGTAAAAAATCGGTTCGTATTAAATTCCGATTTGCCCCACAGGAAATATTTTTGCCCAAATTTAGTTATATAACAAAGAGTTATGAACCGTTTGCAACATTTGGCTTAATGGAACATCAAACAACTTTATTCTTTTGCGATGGTGTACCCGCATACAAAAATTTTTGTTAAATCGGCATCAATAATTCAACTGAATAATGAATTTTGAACAGGATTATAAATCTAAGCATCAAAACAGCAGGAGGCTTCTAAATTATGTCAACGGTATCCGAGAAAAAAATCCAAAATATACAGGGCTTAAATAAAACCACGCTGCTTAATCTATATAAGAACATGGTCATATCCCGATTAATGGACGACAAAATGCTGATCATGCTCAAACAGGGTAAAAGCTTTTTTCACATCGGCGCAGGAGGCCACGAGGCGGTTCAAACTGCGGCCGGTTATGCTCTGCAGCCGGGTTACGACTACGCTTACCCTTACTACCGCGATCTGGCGTTTGTTCTGCAATACGGCGTGACCCCAGAGGAAGTGTTCCTCAACTTTTTAGCCCGTGAAAACGACCCCAGCTCCGGCGGACGTCAGATGCCCAACCATTATGGCCACCGCAAGTTAAACATTGTTTCTCAGTCCAGCCCCACCGGCACCCAGTATTTACAGGCGGTGGGCACTGCCATGGCGGCTAAAAAATCCGGCACAGACGAGGTGGTTTATGTTTCCTCGGGCGAAGGCACCACCAGCCAGGGCGATTTTCACGAAGCGCTGAACTGGGCTTCGCGGGAAAAACTGCCAGTGCTGTTTGTTATTCAAAATAACAAATACGCCATCTCCGTACCGATTTCCGAACAGATGGCCGGACAATCGGTGTATAAATTTACCGCTGGATATGAGGGATTGAACCTTTATCAGGTGGACGGAACGGACTTTTTTAAATCATACGCAGTGATTCAAAAAGCAGCCGAGGAAGCCCGGCTCGGTAAAGGCCCGGCTTTGATCGAAGCCCATACCGTGCGCCTGTTCGCCCATTCATCCTCCGATTCGCAGAAAAAATACCGCACGCCAGAAGAACTGGCAGAAGACCTGAAGAACGATCCCATACCTATATTTGAGGCCCGGCTGGTAAAAAACGGTGTCGCGGAACAGACCGAGCTGGAAAAAATTAAATCGGAACTGAAGGAAAAGGTGGATCAGGCGGCGGAAACTGCGGAAACACATCCCCACCCCAAAAAGGAAACGCTGTACCATTTTCTGTTTGCACCGCCGGAAGAAACCGCTTCACTGGAATATGAGAAGACCCAACCGGCTGGTGAAAAGGTGGTGCTGGTGGACGCGATCAATCATGCTTTAAAAGAAGAAATGGCGCGTAACGACAACATGTACATCTTCGGCGAAGATGTGGCCGATAAAAAAGGGGGCGTTTTTACAGCTACTTCAGGCATTTCCACCAGGTTCGGCAAAGAGCGCTGCTTTAACGCGCCTTTGGCTGAGTCCAGCATTATCGGCGTGGCGATCGGCATGGCCGTGTATGGGTTAAAGCCGGTGGTAGAAATTCAATTCGGTGATTACATCTGGACTGCTATGAACCAGATTCGCAACGAACTAGCCACTATGCGCTGGCGTTCTTACAACTACTGGTCTTCTCCGGTGGTGGTGCGGGTGCCAGTAGGTGGATACATCCACGGCGGCCTGTGCCATTCCCAGAACATCGAGGGTTTTTTCGCCCATCTGCCGGGTATCAAGATCGCCTACCCTTCCAATGCCGCAGATGCCAAAGGCCTGCTAAAAGCCGCCATTCGGGGCGCCGACCCGGTGCTGTTTCTGGAGCACAAAGGCCTGTACCGACAGAGTTACGCCGCGGCGCCGGAACCGGACGAAGAATACCTGTTGCCTTTCGGTAAAGCAGCCATTAAAAAAGAAGGCACGGACGTCACCGTGATTACCTGGGGCGCGCTGGTGCACAAATCCATGGAAGCGGCCAAAGCACTGGAAAACGAAGGCGTAAGCGCGGAAATCATCGACATCCGTACCATAAGTCCTCTGGATTTCGAAACCATCCGGGCTTCTGTGCAAAAAACCGGCAAAGTGCTGATCGTGCATGAAGACACACGCTTTCAGGGCTTTGGGGCCGAAATTTCCGCCCAGATCACAGAATTTGCTTTTGAATATCTGGACGCGCCGGTCAAACGACTGGCCGCCGCGGACACGCCGATTCCTTTCAGCCCGGTGCTGGAAAAAGAAGCGCTGCCCCAGACGGACGATATCGTAACGGCCTTGCGGGAACTCGCGCGTTACTAACGGGAAAAGAATAATATTCCGGACATGGTATAAGCTTTAATGTTCAAAAGAATTGCAGACTTAGCATAAAAGAGGAAATCATGAAATTTGAAATGGTTATGCCCAAGATGGGCGAATCGATTACCGAAGGAACGATTTTAAAATGGCTGAAACAGCCCGGCGATACCGTTGCCAAAGATGAAATCATCCTGGAGATCAGTACCGATAAGGTGGATTCGGAAATTCCCACGCCGGTGCCCGGGAAAATATTGGAGTTTTTAGCACAGGAAGGTGACACGGTGGAGGTGGGTAAACCAATTGCCCTTATCGAAACCGAAGCGCACGTTGAGGACGCTGCGTCAACCACTCCGGCGCCGGAACATGTTGCTACACCTGACGTGCCAACAGCCAAAACCCAAGCCCCGGAAACGCCGGCCCGGCAAAAACAAAAAGGGAAACGATTCTATTCTCCGGTGGTCATGAAAATTGCATCGGAAGAGAACATTTCCATGACCGAGCTGGAATCGATAACCGGCAGCGGGACCGGCGGCCGCGTGACCAAAAAAGATGTACTGTCCTACTTAAAATCCAGACAAACCACTCCAGACGTTCCTCCGGCAATGCCGCCACAGACGCCGGTTGCTTCCACCGGACCGGAGCAGATCATTCCGCTGGACAACATGCGCCGCAAAATCGCCGAGCATATGATCCATTCCAAACAAACCTCTGCCCATGTCAGCCTGTACACGGAAGTGAACATGCAAAATATTGTGCGTATCCACGAACATAATAAAGCCACGTTTAAATCCAGAGAAGGATTTAGCCTGACCTTTATGCCGTTTATCGTGGAAGCGACCGTTCAGGCGCTAAAAGAATTTCCCATGCTGAACGCTTCCATGACGGATGAAAACATCATCGTTAAAAATTATTACCATATCGGAATTGCCGTGGCCCTTGAGAACGGTCTGATTGTGCCGAATATTTTTTCTGCGGACGAAAAAAATCTGGTCGGTTTGGCGCGGGCCATTAACGATCTAGCGCAGCGGGCGCGTACCAAAAAGCTCCTGCCGGACGAATTGAACAACGGCACCTTTTCCATTTCCAATTTCGGCGTTTACGGCACCACGCTGGGTTATCCGATCATCAACCAGCCGCAGGTGGCCATCCTGGGTGTGGGCGCGGTGAAAAAACGCCCGGTGGTGATCAATGACGCCATTGCCATACGGCCGATCATGTACCTGTCGCTGACTATTGACCACCGCCTGATCGACGGAGCCATGGGTTCCCAATTTCTGGAACGTGTTCGGGAGCTGCTCGAAAGCTACGATCCCGATATGAGCCTGTAACTGTTTGGCACAACCGCGTTCAATTTTCGGCTTACAGTTGCGAACAGCGATTTTATTAATTACTTTACATTAATGAGTCAATGTGGCCGGATACAAAAAACATATTTTTATTTGTGAAAACAAACGGGACCCCGAAACAGGTCGAGTTTCCTGTGGTCAGCATCAAACCTTACAGTTTAAAGCCTATTTAAAAGAGCGCCTGAAGGAAAAAGGTCTGCACCGGTTGTGTATCGTATCAACTGTGCCGACTGTCTGGGATATTGTAAATACGGACCAACCATGGTCATTTTCCCGGCCGGTATCTGGTACGGGGCGTCCGGTTCTTCGACCTTGACGAAATACTGGAGTATTCCATATTAGGCGACCGGATGATTACCCGTCTGCAAATCGATGAGGAATTGTCACATGAAAATGATGCCCTTTCATGAACTGTATGAGTCCTGGGGTGCAACATTCGCTGAACAAAACGGATGGCTGATTCCCGACCGATTTGGCGATATTTCCGAAGAAGTGCAGACGGCTCTCTCTCATGTGGCTTTACTGGACCGGAGCTATCTTGGTAAATTGAAAATCACCGGCAGCGACGCCCTGGAATTTCTGGATCGCATTTCCTCCAATGACATGAAGGAACTTTTGGCCAGCACTTACTGCGATACCATTTTTAACACACCGGACGGACGTCTGGTTGATTATTGCCGCGTGATCAACCTTAATCCCGATTTATTATTGATTTCCAGTTACATGGATTCCAGTCACCTGTTCGAATGGCTGGAACGCTTCATTATTACCGAAGACGTACAATTGGAGGAAGCGAACGATCATTTCAACTGGTTTACCCTGCTCGGGCCGCAAAGCCTTACTTTGATTCGCGCCTTAACTGAAGACCCGGTCAACGAGGAAGACGACGTTATCTGGTTAAAATGCGCCGGACAGGACTTCCCGGCAATCCGAAACGATCATTTTCTGATTCCGGCTTACAATCTCTGTTTTCCTGTTCTGGAAAGCACGGAATTGGTTTCCACTCTGGTCGATCTCTTAGGAAATTACAACGGTATGATGATCGGAGACAGCGCTTTTCAAATCATCCGGGTGGAAAGCGGCATGCCGGACTGGGGCACGGAAATTAAACCGGATTACAACGCTCACGAAGCCCGCCTGCTACACGCCGTCAGCTTTACCAAAGGTAACTACACCGGTCAGGAGGTTATCGCCCGGCTGGACACTTACGACAATGTCCAAAAATATCTGATGATTGTGGACATCAACGGAAAACTGGATCGTCAGCCGCCACTGCAAATCTTTTACGATCATGAATTAATCGGCACACTCACCAGCTACGCGTACGATCCCCTGCAGAACCGCCATGTGGGATTGGGATACGTTAAAAAGCCCTATACCATTGAAGGGTTGAATTTAAAGGTTGAAGTCCATTCCGGCCCGCGCCGATTCCCGGCCCAATTGCGCATACCGCCGCAAAACCGCTTGCGGTGAAAATATTTCCCGTTCAAAACGTGTTACACCTCTAAATAAAAAAATTTCTATAGAAAGACCATTTTAATTTTTCCTATTCATTCTCTTACTCTTTCTC
>CAZJNP010000025.1:0-14470 GCA_964547355.1 uncultured Calditrichaceae bacterium | reverse complement strand
CAGTATTACACAGTCGGTGTGAATTACTTTGCATCCGCAGGTCTGACGGCAGGTCTTCAAACCGGTGGTTATCTGTATCAATTAAAAAATTCGGCGGGAGATCAACAGGATTTCTGGATGCGGGTTACGGCCCATAAGGAAGGTCCCGGCCGGTTCTACTTTTCTGTAAGTTACGAACCGCACCGGAACGATGGGCGATTCAGTCAGATACTTTTTACAGAAATAGGCATAAGATTTTAATTCGTTGAATTCGGAGAATCAATGGAATCCGTTATTATTTGGACGGTAACGCTGCTATTAGCCGCAGGGGTATTTTTATTTTATTTCCTGCGTTTTCGTAAACAGCAGGCGGAGAATTACGCCCGTAAACAGGAAGCGATCCGTTTGGGCGCCGACAGGGCGATCGCTCAGCATCCCCAAATTGATGTGTTTTCTTGCATTGGCTGCGGAGCTTGTATTGATGCTTGTCCGGAAGGCGAGGTGCTGGGTCTGGTCAGCGGGAAAGCGACGATTATTAACGGACTGAAATGCGTCGGGCATGGATTATGCGCTGAGGCCTGCCCGGTGGAGGGCATTACGGTAGGGTTGGGCGACATACGGCAGCGCGACGATATTCCGGTTATGAATGAATATTTTGAGACAAATCGGCCCGGGATTTTTATTGCAGGTGAACTTAGTGGGCTGGCGCTGTTGCGAAATGCTATTTCTCAGGGGCAGCAGGTTGTGCGGAATATCAGTCAGTTGTATGGAGACAAAAGAGGACAGGCGGAATATGACGTACTAATTATAGGCGCCGGACCGGCCGGATTGAGCGCAGGCATGACGGCGATTGAACAGAACCTTTCGTATTTAATTATCGACCAGCAGGATCTTGGCGGAACGATTCTGCAGTATCCGCGCAAAAAACTGGTGTTGACCAGGCCCGTTGAAATACCGCTCTACGGGTGGTTGGATAGAAATGAGTACAGCAAAGAAGAACTGCTGGATATCTGGAGGAATATCCAGCGCCAGTATGCACTTCAGTTGAAGATTTCGGAAAAACTGCTGAACATTCACGATAATGGTAATCAGCTTCAAGTCGTCACCGATAAAGGCCAATATTCCGCAGTTACTGTGGTGCTTGCTCTCGGAAGGCGCGGGACGCCCAGAAAATTAAACGTCCCCGGTGAAGATCGTTCCAAGGTGATGTACAAACTGCTTGACGCCAGCCATTATCAAAATGAACACTTGCTCATCGTGGGTGGCGGAGACAGCGCCATAGAAGCTGCTATTGGTCTGGCCCGCCAGAAGGGAAACCGGGTGACAATCTCTTACAGGAAAGACCGCTTCTTCCGCATAAAATCGCGCAATGAGCAGCGGTTGCAGGAGTATGTGAAGCGCGGCAAGATTGAGGTGCTGTTCAATTCCCAGGTGGAAGAAATCAAAGAAAATGAAGTGCAGATCAAATACCGGGGAGAGTCGATCACTCTTCCTAATAATTACACGTTTATTTTTGCCGGCGGCGAACCACCTTTTCGATTGTTAAAGAATATTGGAATTCAATTCGGAAGTTCAGAGCAAAGCGCCCAGTAAAAGCCATTCGCATTTATCGTTTGTTGCAGGTAAAAATGAGTCTGTCTCGAATAGACCGCTGCCCTCCCCACTTTCTGTCGGGATGCTCTAAACCAGCATTGGACTCTATTTAGTGCCGTTCGGTTTTTTAATGCCTTTAGCTTTTTTTCAAGAGCAACCGCTTCTGTACGTGAGGTAAAAGACTTCACAAAAACCAGTTTCCAGGGACCTTTGCCTTTAGTGAATTTGTTACGATTATGATTGTGGCGTTTTAAACGGTCTTCCAGATTTTTCGTTTGGCCAATGTAAAACATACCGGTGGTTAGGGATTGAATCACATACGTATAGTACATCACGTAATAACACTCGAATAAAATAAAAAAAGCCCAGAGAATTTCATCCCTGAGCTTTGATGTGGGCGGTATAGGATTCGAACCTATGACCCCCTGCTTGTAAGGCAGGTGCTCTAAACCAGCTGAGCTAACCGCCCCTGAAAAATATCTTATCGGCTCTCTTTTTGAATAAGCTAAGACTTGCTTTGCGCGTCCGTCTTTTTAAAGTTCTTAAAAATGGCAATCGGAATAATTACCAGATATGCGATCACCAGAATGATCGGCGCGAGAGTTCTGGACAGAAAACCGTTCACCGGCGGCTGCGCCATCACAATAAAACCGACGGCAATCGTAGCCAAACCGATTAAAAAAATAAGAATGTTTTTCCGCTCAATAAAAAAATACTCGGTTTTCTTTACTTTTGCCATTTTAACTACTCTCTTCGTTAATAGAGTGCCAAAT
The DNA here is from genome assembly GCA_964547355.1 of uncultured Calditrichaceae bacterium. Lineage (GTDB taxonomy): Bacteria > Calditrichota > Calditrichia > Calditrichales > Calditrichaceae > CAZJNP01. The sequence goes on along the minus strand of CAZJNP010000025.1, from coordinate 12,125 downwards.
ATAAAAAGGGAATATTTATGAAGCAAAAAAATGTTTTCTAAAATATGGTTAGAGATGTCACAACAGGAAAAACCATCTTATGCACTTTTCGCCTCCTGTGCGTGTTATTCCTTGATTTTAAAACCTGGGTCTTCTAACTTCCACCAATCTCAAAGAGAAAACAGGAGTTGTCATGACAATTCATTACGATCTTGCAATCATCGGTTCCGGCCCAGGCGGGTATGTGGCCGCCATTCGGGCATCTCAACTAAAGCTTAAAACAGTCGTCATAGAACGAGAAAAATTAGGCGGGGTATGTTTGAACTGGGGGTGCATTCCAACCAAAGCGTTGCTAAAAAGCGCAGAAGTTTTCGAAGAAATGCGCCATGCCAAGGATTATGGTTTAAAAGCGGAAAATATCGCGGTGGATTTCCCATCTGTTATCAAGCGCAGCAGGCGGGTCGCAGATATGAATTCCAAAGGCGTGGAATTTTTAATGAAAAAGAATAAAATCGACGTCATTTACGGAAGCGCTTCCTTCAAAGATGCCCGGACGCTGGAGATTGCGGATTCTAAAGGGAATAAACAGGAGGTTACAGCAGAACATATCATCATTGCTACCGGCGGTCGCCCCAAAACCATCCCAGGAATTACCATCGACGGAGAAAAGATCATTTCCAGTAAAGAGGCGATGTTATTGAACCAATTACCCGAATCGCTAATCGTTGTGGGTGCCGGCGCCATTGGAGTGGAATTTGCCTATTTTTACCAGACCATGGGAACCAAAGTGACGATTGTGGAAATGCTGGATAGTTTACTCCCGCTGGAAGATAAAGAGATTACAGCGGTTTTGGCAAAGAGCTTTAAAAAAGCAGGCATCAAAGTACACACATCGGCTAAAATGGAAAAACTGGAAGCAACTGAAGACGGTGTCCAGGCGATCATAACTTCTAACGGTAACCGTGAAACAATCCATGCGGAAAAAGCGCTGATGGCCATCGGCGTACAAGGAAACGTAGAAGGACTGAATCTGGACAAAGTACAGGTAACTCACGAGCGGGGATTCATTCCGATTAATGAATGGTATGAAACAAATGTGAAGGGCATTTATGCCATCGGCGATATTACCGGTCCTCCTTTGCTTGCCCATGTGGCCTCACACGAAGGCATTGTGTGCGTAGAGAAAATTGCCGGTTTGAATACACACCCTGTAGATTACGACAGCATTCCGGGCTGCACCTATTGCAAACCACAGGTGGCCAGTTTGGGAATGACGGAAGAGCAGGCAAAAGAAAAGGGCCATGATGTGAAAATCGGCCGTTTCCCTTATTCCGCTTCCGGGAAAGCGCGCGCCATCGGCGCACGGGACGGCATGGTAAAACTTATATTCGATAAAAAATACGGTGAATTGCTGGGCGCGCATATTATCGGCACGGAAGCAACGGAATTGATTGCAGAACTGGGCATGGCAAAAGCCCTGGAATCAACTTCGGTTGAACTGTTCAGAACCATGCACGCGCATCCCACACTGTCAGAAATGATTATGGAGGCAGCCGGCGACGCGGATGACATGGCCATTCATATCTAAATGCAACATTCACCGAGTTCGCTCTGAAAAGGACAAATCCACGAATTTAACGAACCACTTTATAAAATCTTGATGCATTTTAATTCGTATAATTCGTGTTTTTAAATGAATACATTATCTTAGCACCGGAAACAGAGATTGCTTTCAGTAATCGTCTATTTGAATGATGCCTCTTGGTAAACGGAAATTTTTCCTTAATAAATAGATTAAAAAATGACATATTTTCAGGAATAATCCCGAACACTTAATCGTTAAGGCAAGAGAATGAAGAAACAACATAAACAAAAATACAAAGGAGATGCAAAATGTGTGTTTTAGTAACCAAACCAGCCCCTACTTTTCAGGCCAAGGCCGTGATGCCGGATAATTCGTTTAAAGATGATTTTAAATTGGAAGATTACCGTGGTAAGTATGTGGTGCTTTTTTTCTGGCCACTGGATTTTACATTCGTTTGCCCCACGGAAATTTTAGAATTTAACCATAAATTACCGGAATTCGAAAAACGCGGCGTTCAGGTGATCGGCGTTTCCACCGATTCCCATTTTAGCCATCTGGCATGGAAAAATGTTCCTGTAGAAGATGGAGGTATCGGTAACATTCAATTCCCCATGGTAGCCGATTTTTCCAAGCAAATCAGCCGTGACTATGGCGTGCTGCTGGAAGAAGCCGGCGTTGCCTTGCGCGGTTCGTTCCTGATCGACAAAGAAGGTAATATTCAGCACATGGTTGTAAACAATCTGGACTTAGGACGTAACATCGACGAAATGATCCGCATGGTTGATGCGCTGCAGTTCACGGAAGAACACGGCGAAGTTTGCCCGGCTAACTGGCATGCCGGGGAAGAAGCCATGAAACCCAGTGTGGACGGTGTAAAAGAATTTTTAAGCAAACATGCGGATGAATATAAATAAGTGTGCTATTTTGCTTAAACCGGGGAGACGCTTTTTGCGTCTCCTTTTTTATTTAAACTCATATCCAAACACTCGTATCGTTTCGATAAACTAAGAGATTTTTTTTGCTGCACAACGCAACATTATGCCAGATCTTTTGTTTGTATTTTGTTGTCCAAAAGCATAAACTTCTTTTTGTGAAATAAAAAGAGGGCTCACGTTATGACAAAAACTTATGCTACCCTGTTATTTGCACTGTTTTTTGCGTTTTTGCTGCTTTTACCAGCCTGTAAAAGCCAAAAAGAAAATGCCGCAGTAGGTCAGGCAAAAATTACCCAACCGTTCGATGGTGAAAAGCACTTGAAGAATATTCGCATGCTCACGGACGGAGGCGAAAATGCGGAAGCGTATTTCAGTTTTGACGAAAAGAAGCTGATTTACCAGACGACGCATGAGCCATATAAATGCGATCAGATATTTGTAATGAATATCGACGGTACCGGTAAACATCTGGTCAGCACCGGCAAGGGGCGCACCACATGTTCTTACTTTTTGCCAGGTGATCAGAAAATAATTTATGCCTCCACCCACGGGGGAGATCCCAATTGCCCGGAACCACCGGACCTTTCCCACAGATATGTGTGGAAAATCTACTCCACATACGATTTATATGTAGCCAATGCAGACGGCAGCAATCCCCAACCGTTTTTACCGGCACCCGGATACGATGCGGAAGCCACGGTTTCACCTACAGGTGATAAAATCGTTTTCACTTCCATGCGCGACGGTGACCTGGACATCTACACCGTTAATATCGACGGCACGGATCTCAAACGGCTAACTACGGAACTGGGATACGACGGCGGACCGTTTTTTTCCTGGGACGGGAAAAAAATTGTCTATCGTTCCTACCACCCCAAAACTGAAAAAGAAATTAAACGTTACAAAGACCTTCTGAAACAGGAATTAATAGAACCAAATGCCTTCCAGATTATGGTGATGGATGCGGACGGCAGCAATAAACGGCAAATCACGCATAATGAATTTGCCAATTTTGCGCCCTTTTATCACCCGGATAATAAACGGATTATATTTTGTTCCAATCTAAACAGCAAAGATATGCGCCATCCGGAGTTCGATTTATGGATGATCAATGAAGACGGTACCGGTCTGGAGCAAATCACTTTTTTTAAAGGTTTTGACGGTTTCCCCATGTTTACACACGATGGGAAAAAACTGGTCTTTTGCTCTAACCGCTATAACAAAAAGCCTCGCGAAACCAATGTTTTTATTGCCGACTGGGTAGATTAATACTTGATTAGCTGTTAAGCAGGCCCGGAGTAATTTATATTTGCTCCGGGTTTTTTATTATCCGCTCTGGTAAAAAACAGTCGATTTCTCCACTCTTTTTTAAATTTTCTCTGTCCAATTTTTTCCGTTTTTGCATCATAAATATTGAATTCTTGCTGTTCGTCAGACAGAAGGAGGTTGAGATGCGCATCGGAATGATTTCATCTTATCCACCTATCGAATGCGGCATTGCGACTTACAGCGAGTATTTAACCCAGGCGCTGCGTAAAAAACAAAACGATGTGTATATTGTCTCCCATGTTGGCGGCTCCGGCGATCAGGTATTCAATGCATTTGACTATGATGATGGCGATTTGGCGCACAAGGCCTATTCCACCATGGTGCGTTTCACCCCGGATGTGGTTCATGTCCAGCACGAGTTCGGCTTATTCGGTAAATTTTACGGTGTTTCAGTTGTTCCGCTGATTCTGCAGTTTCGGCTGACCAGTATTCCGGTGGTCACTACCCTGCATACCGTGTATCATAATCCTGATGAAAAACACCGTTTGATTCTGCAATCTATCCTGCTGCACTCCAATAAAATCATCGTACATGAAGATTATCAAAAAGAAGAGCTGATCCGTTTGATGCCCTTCGATGTATCCGATAAGATTCATGTGATTGAACACGGCGCCCGCGAACTTGAACCTGTCCCAGAGGCTCGGAAAAAACTGCAATTACCCGAAGATAAAAAGATTATTCTGCTGATTGGTTATTTTCGTCCCAGCAAAAATTTTGAACTTATCGTAGAGTTGATGCCAGAAATACTAAAGCGTTATCCGAACGCGTTATTAGTGCTGGCCGGTAAAATCCGCGGCAATGAACACATCGAATACCGTACAAAATTATTCAACATGATTGAACAATCCCCTGTTAAGGACCATATTTATCTGATCCGTGGCCAACTCAAACAGGAAACGTTTGATACTATTTTGTCCGCGGCTGACGTGGTCGTATTACCCTATAAGATGAATTCCCAGAGCGGAATCATGGCCCACAGTCTGGCCTTGGCGCGTCCCATCGTGGCCAGCGACAGCGGTGCAATGAAGCGCATTCTGGAACGCTCCGGTGCCGGATTGATTTGTAAAGACAGCCATGAGTTTGTAGACAAAATCGTAAGCGTGCTAAGCGATGAAGCGCAGGCTAAAAAGATGTCCGAAAATGCCCGCAAGTACGTGCGCGAAAATATCGGCTGGTCGCTGGTGGCAGATAAGCACCTGAAAATTTACCAGAGTTTGATTGACAAGCCTATTCTGGAATCCAGGATTATTTGGGTAGAATAAACAGGAGGATTATCGATGCAGATGGAACAACGGCATCCGTTTAAGCGCTATGCGAAGAATCCTATTCTAACCAGAGAGGACGTACCTTATGCCTGTAATACGGTGTTTAATGCCGCGGCTGTAAAATTTAACAACCGCTATCTGCTGCTTTTACGGATAGAAGACCTGAGTGGTAAAAGTCATCTAACAAAAGCCTGGTCCGACGACGGTTATCAGTTTGAAGTGGAAGACAAACCCTGGATTACCCCTTCCCAGCAGGGTGAGTGGGAAGTTTACGAACGCTATGGCGTAGAAGACCCACGTATTACTAAATTGGATGATACATATTATATCGCTTATACGGCATATGGACCATACGGGCCCCGGGCTGCACTGGGAAAAACAACGGACTTCGTACAGTTCGAACGCATCGCGCTGGTAACTGAAGTGGACAATAAGGATGTGGTACTTTTTCCAGAGAAGATTCACGGCAAGTATTATTTAATTGATCGTCCAGGAGGATTCGGCGGAAAACGCGGTGATATCTGGATTAAGGAATCTCCTGATTTGATCCACTGGGGACGCTCGCGGGTGCTGCTTTCTTCGGAGCCGGGCTGGGGGGCGCATAAACTAGGCATTTCCACCCCGCCCATTAAAACAGAGAAGGGATGGCTGTGTTTTTACCACGGTGTGCGTAAGACACCGGCCGGAAACTTGTATCGGATCGGCGCTTTGCTGCTGGATTTGGATCAGCCCAAAAAGGTGCTGGGATATACACCACATTTTATTTTTGGACCGGAACAATATTACGAACGTGTGGGAGACGTGCCTAATGTGGTATTCCCTTGCGGAATTATCATGGAAGATAACCAGACGATCAAACTGTACTACGGTTCAGCGGATACTTACATCGCCATGGCAGAAGCAAAATTACCGGATATTCTGAAATTGATTCAACCAACTAAATCACAAGAAAATTGTAAATAATTATGAATCCGATATCCTGAGTTGTTTTGTAAATAATTCTAATGATAATACTACTCGTCCGGTTAAACATTTCCAGAAGCTGTATGTTTAAGATATCATTTTGTAGTATATAGGTCTGTCATGAAAATAATTTAGCACAATTTCTCATGACTTTATTCTTTTATCATTATCAATACTCCTCATCTTTTCCTCAGAAATCATCTTTAAACGGTGCCTTGGTTTGTGTTGCTAAACAAAAGATCATGGATTTTAATGGGTTATCGCCCTTCCAAAAAAAAATTTAATGATTGATTTATTCTAAAAAAAGTTGTTATTTTAAAATCGGAATACCCCACATTGGCATACGTGCCTTTAATAATTACAAATCTGAACTATTTAATTAGGAGTTTAAAAGGATGACGATGTTTAACTCCTTTACTGTGCTGATTTTATTTTTTTTCTTATTCCCTGTCTTTGGGCAAAATAATGAAGAATGCCTGGAATGCCATGAGGACTCCGAGTTAACAATGGAAAGGGGTAACAGGGAAATTAGTCTGTTTGTGGATATTGACATTCTTAAGCATTCGATTCATAACGAATTGGAGTGCGTTGATTGTCATACCTCCATAAATCTGGACGAGCATCCGGATGAAGGCGAACCCTCACCCGTGTTTTGCGGAGTCTGCCATGACGATGTGCAGCATGATTATGATGCGGGGATTCACGGTAAAGCGCGTCACGCCAACCAGATTTATGCTCCTACCTGCATGGAATGCCATGGCAAACATGATATACTTTCCACTTCGGATCCGAAATCGCCTTCTTATAAGATGAATATTCCCTTTTTATGCGGCAGATGCCACCGGGAAGGCGCGCCCGTTGCCCGGGTGTATAATATAACCGAACATAACATACTGGAAAATTACAGTCTAAGTATTCATGGCGAGGGCCTTTTTAAAAAAGGGCTTATTGTAACGGCCGCCTGTGTGGACTGCCATAACAGCCACTTAATTTTACCGCACACCGATATAAAATCTTCCATCGCACCGGATAATATTGCTAAGACCTGTATGAAATGCCACAGCCGCATCGAAGACGTTCATAAGAAGATTATTGAGGGTGAGAAATGGCGCAAAGATCCGAAATCGGTGCCCGCCTGTACCGACTGTCATCTGCCTCATAAAGCCAGGAAAGAATCTGTGGTGCTTAATGTATCTGACCAGTCCTGTTTAAAATGCCACGCCCAGGAAGGCATACATAAAATTGTAAACGGTAAAGAAGTTTCCTTAAGAGTATTAAAAGAAGACATTAAATCTTCCGTACATAACGAAGTGAGCTGTGTTAAATGCCACTCTGATGTGGACCCGCGCTTAAAGAGACCGTGTAAAACGGCCGGTAAAGTAGATTGCTCCAGTTGTCATATTAAAACCGCGGAAGAATACACCCATAGCGGACACGCCAAAGCATTAAAAGAAGGTGTGAAGGATGCCCCGGAATGCACCACCTGCCATGGCGATCATCTAATTAAAGCAAATTTGGATGAAGATTCGCGTACTTACCGGGCGGCGGTACCAAAATTATGCGGCTCCTGCCATCGTTCGGACAGTCCGGTAGAAAAAGTTAAAGAATTGTCTCAGGTGAATGCTTATTCGGATTACTCCATGAGTGTCCACGGACGCGGCCTGGAAGAAAAAGGGTTATTGCCCAGCGCCATTTGTACCGATTGCCACACGGCGCACCAGGTTCTGAAGCATGACAATCCGCACTCTTCGGTTTATGCTCGAAATATTCCGGCCACCTGTGCCTCCTGCCATAGGGGAATCTATAAAGATTATATCAAGAGTGTCCATTTTTCCCCGGATGAAACGAAGATGGAGCAGTTGCCCACCTGTACCAATTGCCACTCCTCGCATACCATCAGCGTAGTGGAAAAAGACGAATTTATGACCCAGGTGACCGAAACATGCGGTAGCTGCCATGAGCAGCTTTCGCAAACTTACCTAGAAACGATGCATGGAAAGGCATATCGTTTAGGTGATTTGGGTTCCGCGAAATGTTCCGATTGTCATACAGCGCATAAAGTATTACCGGCCTCCGATCCAAATTCCAGCATTGGATTGTACCGTATCGTGGAAACATGTCAGCAATGCCATGAGGATGCTAATGAACGGTTTACGGGTTATCTTACCCACGCCACCCATCATGATCCGGTTAAGTACCCGATTTTATATTACACTTATTGGGCCATGACCATTCTGCTAATCAGTGTCTTTTCCTTCTTTGGCATTCATACCTTACTCTGGTTGCCCAAGTCTTTTCGCCAGATGTTAAAACGCAAAAAAGAAGAAAAGGAAAAACAGAGCCGCTATTATATCCGTCGATTCGAATTACCACACCGCATCACCCATTTATTTGTCATCCTGAGTTTTCTCTCGTTGGCGCTTACGGGAATGATGTTGAAATTTTCTGGTATGCCCTGGGCAAAATTTCTTTCCGAAATGATTGGCGGAGTAAAAGTGGCCGGTACAATTCACCGCTTTGCCGCAATTGTCACCTTTGGCTATTTTGTATCGCATATCTACCTGTTAATTAAACGTAAACGACAGACCAAAAAAGGATTTTTTGAGTTTTTCCTGGGTAAAAACTCCATGATGTTTAATAAAAAGGATCTACAGGATTTCTGGGCAACCATGAAATGGTTTGTCGGTTTAGGACCGCGTCCCGCATACGGCCGTTGGACCTACTGGGAAAAATTCGATTATTTTGCCGTATTCTGGGGCGTGTTCGTCATCGGACTATCCGGTCTTATGCTGTGGCTTCCGGAATTTTTCACCAACTGGGTACCGGGTTGGCTTATCAACGTGGCTACGATCATTCACAGTGACGAAGCGCTTTTAGCCGTCGGGTTTATCTTTACCGTGCATTTTTTTAACACACACCTAAGGCCGGAAGCGTTTCCTATGGATAAAGTTATTTTTACAGGTTTAGTACCTTTAGAAGAATATAAAAAAGAAAGACCGAAGGAATATGAGCGGCTTAAAAAAACCGGTGCCTTACGTAAATTAGTGGTCAAAGATTACATCCCCAAACAATGGGACCGAATAATTGCCTTCTTCGGATTCCTGTTCCTGGCAATCGGGATTATTCTTATCATATTGATTATCTATTCGGAATTGATCGGATATAAGTAAACAACAGGGAAATTACACGGCAACTAAATAGCAAATTAGTCTGAAATGTACGTATCCGCTAAAGGTAATGAAAAACAAATAAGTTCGTAAGCCATTAAAAATAACGTTCAAACTCAATATAGAAGCGATTGATACGGATATTGCGCTCCGCATATTTCCAATATTGGCGGGCATAGTAGATTTTCAGACGCATAATTCCCCATTGCCATAAGGCATGCCCACCATATTCCGTATTTAACTGGTTTTTTGTAATCGGATCTTCTTGATGACGATAATTACCAAAAACCTGGATCGAAAATAGTGTGGTGGGGTACCAGTTCAGCTCGGAGCGAACGGCATAAATGGTCATTGTCCTTTTAAGTCTTTCATATCGCATGCGGTGGTAATTCAGCTTTGCGATCACTACAATGTTTTGACCCGGACGAACAAAATAGCCGTTGGAAAAGGTCCATTGGCGATACGCCAGTTTTTGAGATTCGAACTCCTTTTGTTCAACCAGCAGCGTAAAACCTGCCCGTTCACTATAAACAGAACTTTTTACTCCGATATCCCTAAAATACAAGTTTTGTAAAAAATCTGCTGTGATCTGATCTCCGCTTATCAAATTCTGCAGGTGCTTATTGAGACGGTAATAAATGGAAAACCATTTAAAATACAACCCACCGCTAAAACCTCTGGTATTAGTGGTATACTTCATAGACGGAGCCGTACGAAACTCATAATCGACCAAGATCACCTGTTCTTGCTTAATGCGGCTAAAAGGAGTGCGGATGATCTGAACCTGGTTTCCGATGACCTCGATGATATAATCACGTAGCTCACCCGGTTCATAAATAATATCGCCCTCCTTGTTGTAAACCCGGATGGATTCCACTATAATATTGAATTCATTTAAAAAAACAGGGGTTTCGTTAATAATTAAATGATGCTCGCCTACTATTTTGTAAATTACATCACGGATATTACGATCGGTTTTTCCGTCAGCTATCTTATAGCTTAATTGTAGTTTTCCGTTAAAAGGTATTTTTTTATTGTAATTGATCCCGCGGGTTATGGAATATGCCGTTTCCTTTCCGTTATTCATTCGGTTGTAAGTGCCGCTTACCCCGACGTAAGAAGACAGACTTTGGTAAAGCTGGTGTTGCAGTGATGAATAGGCGGTATGTAAATATGAGTGGTAATCTTGAGTATTTATCGTTGAAAATTTGTATAAATAATTAGACTGCAACCCGAGCGAATGTTTAAAACGTAAAATTTGCTGTATTTTTAGCATGCGGTACCGGATTTCATTCTCACGATCGTAAAACGTAATATCGCTGTTCCACTGACTGGTTTTTTCCTCGTTTAAGAAGTATTTGTATTGGACAAGTGCGTCATTCATCAGATAACCACGGTCACGGTGAATATGGTCTGTTAATTTCCGGGCTTTATAAGAAAGATTAAAATCGGAACGTTGCGTTTTTTTCTGTCCGGAGTAACTAAAAGCGTAACGTGTTTGTTTGCGCTGTACATGGCGATCCAATTGATACCAGTTTTCATTGGTGGTGCGTCGATCGGCCCACATCACACCAAGAATGTAAAAACGACTGACAATCCAGCTTAACTGAAATTTTCCTGTATTATATGAGGTGTAGCCACCCGAATTGAATTCAAAGTTCTGATTGGTTTGGTTCCAAATTATCGTCAGTGGATAGGCGTTCTTTTTGAAAAACGTACCGGTAAAAAAACCATTTAGAAATTTTCCGTTGGTTTTGCGGTTAAACGTTTGACTGTAATAGCGGTCCTGGGTTAATCCCAGCACTACCCCCCATTCAAACTCCAAAATTTTAGGGCTGACAAAATACCCCTTATTGCGCAGGGTTAATGTTTCTTTATAATAGGGATGGTTCGATTTGAATGGCTCGATACGGTTTTCGTTTAAGTATTTTAATTGTAGTAACGCATTTAATCGAAAAAGACGGAATAACGCCAAATCTTGGGCATTTCCGGGCTGAAAAGAGAACAGCAATAAAAAACAACCTGCCCACAAGGCGGCAGCGTATTTTATGAAACGCACCTTCATGGTATGGTTGCTTCATATAAGTTTCTATTTGCCTGTGCCTGCGTTCTGTTTAAAGGAAACACTCTCAGGTTTTGTACCGGAGGTGTAACCGGATTAAAATGGGAATTCGTAGAAAGATAAAACTCATTTTCTCCGCCATGCGGATTGTGGCAGTTGTAGCAAGCTTCATCTTCAATATCCTCATGCGCCTCGTTCTCTTTTACCACTTCAGAGTCGTGACATTGTAAACATAAATCCTGTCCGCTTTTCGTTAACAGTAAGGAATCGGCGCTGGCATGCGGGCTATGACATTCCGAGCATTCACCTTCTTCCACGGGAGCATGCATGTAAGCCAAATCCGTTAAATCATCATGACAGGTGGCGCAGGCGTTATCTTCGGTTGCCGGATGTGAAAACCATTTTTGCGATTGATTTGATTTTTTCTTTTCGGAAGAGGCGGATTTTTGCGCAACCTGCAGCGAGTCGGGACGTTCGGTTTTTTGCCCGGGTTTAAGCACACCGTCAAAAAACACGCTAAGCACTTTGTAACGGGCGATCGGATTGCATGCATTCAGCAGAAACAAAATTATGCTTACCCAAAACCAGATACTTGTAAAAACGCGCCATTTTTTCATGACCTGTTTTACAGGGAGCATGTTTTATCCCCGCTTAGTTTCTCGCATTGCGAAACATGCGAATGGTGGCCTGTTCTTTAAGGCCTAAAATAAATTCTTTCCCTAAGAGTTCAATTTTCTTTTTTTGTAAGCGCTTTTTTAAGCCCGCGCGATCGATTTCCTGAAACGAAAGCTGTTTTCCGGGGGTTTTCTCCGTTAATTTTAAAATGTGATATCCGTAAAT
>CAZJNP010000024.1:0-14637 GCA_964547355.1 uncultured Calditrichaceae bacterium | reverse complement strand
GAACAATGGGATGGATGTCTGTCCGGGTAATCAGTTCGTAGGCAGCGGTTAGACCGGCCGGCCCCGCGCCGATGATAATGGCCGTTTTCTTCATATCCGTTAAAAACTCATGGTCGTTCTAAAATTTTTATTTTTTAACTCGTTTAAAATCTCATGGAAAAAATCAAATACGTTAATAGCAGCAAGGGCGAAACAAACATCAGGCTGTCGAAACGGTCTAACATCCCGCCGTGGCCGGGCAAAATATGCGAAGAATCTTTTACCCCTGCATCCCGTTTAAACCAGGATTCCACCAGATCGCCGAATTGTCCGAACACACCCACGATCAGGCTGAATAGAATCATCTGCGTAAATGTGACTGGCAGCCACTGCCAATGGCCGGCAATGCCGAAAACCAAAAAGGCGCCCGCCAGACCGCCCAGCGCGCCTTCCACGCTTTTTTTGGGTGAGACCCGTTCAAACAGGCGATGTTTTCCGAAACGCACACCCACAAAATAAGCCATCGTATCGCATACCCAGATGGCCACCATCACGGTCAGGATAAAAACCGCACCGGTTTCAGGCTGCGGGGAGGGAAAAATCTGTGCAATGTTGTTGCGCAGATAGAGCAGGGCGCTCAGAAAAGCAGGCGGATATACGGCACTCAACAATGTACCGGCGATGTTCAGATTTGCAGAACCCCGGTTGCGGAACATTTCCGCCCCGAAAATGTAGAGCATCAGCACGATCTGGATAATGAGCCAAAGGGGATGGTAACCGGTAAAAGCAAATCCGATGATTGACAGGCCCAACAGATAGCCCGGCAGCGGATTGGGAAAAAGGGATTTGGCTTTTAAGATGGCGAACATCTCCCACTGGCCAATTAAACTGACAACAACGATAAAGGTCAGAAAATAATAACCACCCTGCCATACCAAAAAAATAAGCAGCGGTATCCCGACAACGGCCACCGCCACACGGATCAATAATTCTTTCATAAACGCTCCGAATGAGTGTATCAGCATATGTTTGTCAGAGTTAAATTAGAAATAAATTGGATAGGATGCAAAGAAGGCGTTGGATTGTTGTTAGCGGTGTGAATGGACGTTCTGAGTTGAGGAGGTATTTCCAGGATATTACGGTAAACTTTATAGTTTTTGTTAACGTAATGGGTGCGAAAAAAAGTCGCAAACATGCCAGTGCTGTTTTTTTCTCTTTTTCCCCTTCGCTGTGTTTCACGTCTCTTCAGGGGGCATTAAATGCAGTGGGCGGTTGTTATTATTTTTGATCGAGCAGAGTGCGGATACGGCGGGCTAATTCCACAAGGTTAAAAGGTTTCTGAATAAACTGCACGCCGGGTTCCACAATGCCGTCACGTACCACAGATTCGTTTGTGTATCCGGACATAAAAAGCACTTTCACCTCCGGCCGAATGGGCATTAGTTTTTTGACAAAAGTATATCCGTCCATGCGCGGCATGATGACGTCGGTCAGCACCAGATGGATGGGATTGTCGTACAATGTGGCGGCCTGTAGTGCTTCTTCTCCGTCTCCGGCCTCCAACAGGTGGTAACCATACACTTCCAGGCTTTCCCGAATCACCTGGCGTACATTTTCGGCGTCTTCTACCAGTAAAATGGTTTCTTCTCCTTTTAACTGGTCGCCATATTTGGATGCAGGAATGTCCACTTCGATGTCGATGACGTCGTCCACTCTGGGGAAATAAACGGCGAACGTGGTCCCTTCACCGGGTTGACTGATCACATCGATATAGCCGTTGCTTTGTTTGATAATGCCATAAATGGTGGCCAGACCCAATCCTGTGTTACGTGCTTTATCTTTGGTGGTAAAAAAAGGCTCAAAAATATGTTCCAGTATTTCTTTATCGATACCAATTCCTGTGTCGGTTACCTCCAGACGAACGTATTTCCCAGTTTGTGCACCGGGGTGGGTGCGTGTATATTTCTTGTCAATGGTGGTATTGGAGGTGGTGATGAACAACTGACCGCCGTTAGGCATGGCGTCCCGGGCATTGATGGCCAGGTTCATGATGATCTGTTCTACTTTTACCGGGTCCACTTTAACCTGCCCAAGATCGGAAGCCAGGCGTGTTTTTACTTCGATATTGTCTCCGATCAGGCGGTCGATCATTTGCACCATCTTTTCAACGATTTCATTGATCATGACTACCTTGGGCTGCAAAATCTGTTTCCGGCTGAAGGCCAGCAACTGGTTGGTTAGATTTGCCGCCCGCAGGCCTGCTTTGCGGATAGCGGTTACGTTTTTATAAATAGGGCTGTCAATGGGCAGTTTACTGATGATTAAGTCGCTGTAGCCGTTGATCACTGTGAGTAAATTGTTAAAATCGTGTGCAATGCCGCCGGCCAGCATTCCGATGGCTTCCATCTTTTGTGATTGCATGAATTGTTTTTCCAGCACCTTTTGTTCTGTAATATCCAGTTGAACGCCCCACATCCAGATAAGATGATCTTCGCGGATGTAGCCGAAGAAGGAGTTGCGGAAATTTTTAATGTTACCTTTGAAGTCTTTTTCTTCGTTGTCCAGAATATCCATTTTATAGTTATTGCGCACCATTTTGGTCAGGCGCCGGATGGATTCGTCCAGATCTGAGTTTAGGTCGCTAACTTTTTTCCCGATCATCAATTCCCGGTTGGGCAGGCCGTACATCGTGGCAAACACTTCATTGCAATCACTGATGTAACCGGTGAAAATGATTTTCTTAGCAATCTCTTCCGGTGGAAGAGAAGTAGGAATAGGCTGCTCAAATTCCATGCGCCACATGCCTACCAGAGAATTGTGAAAAAGTGTTTCATACTGCAGATTTTTTTCCTGCAGTTCATACTCCGTTCGTTTGCGCTGGGAAATGTCCCGGATGGTAACTTGAAGAAAAGGTTGTCCGCGTAAATCCATTCGGTTTAGACTGATTTCTGTATGGACGATGGACCCGTCTTTCTTTTTCAGCGGCCATTCGAAATTTTGTGATTCGCCCTCAAATGCGGCAGCGATATAATTGGTTAGAACGCGTTTGGACTTTGGGTCGTCTTTCAAAGTGATGCCGGAAAGTTGTGTGAGCGTATGCCCGATGAGCTCGTTGTATGGCATGCCAAAAAGCAGTTCTGCTTTGGGGTTGCATTCGATAAAATGGTCCCCTTCCATAATCAGGATGGCATCGTTCGAATTCTGGAACAGGGTGTGGAATTTTTCTTCATTTTCAGCGGCGATTTCCTGGGCCTTTTTAGTCTTTGCCAGTAACCGTTCGTAATAAGCGATTTTTTCTTTCAGTGCTCGAATCTGTTCGTGGTAATTTTTTTTGCTTACAGGCATGTTCCTGTTATCCGAATTAAATGATTTACCCAGTCGATTAAACATGAGAGTAATTTACGAAACCGTAAAATTATATTCATTCCCAATTAGCTGTTCCAATCGGGTTTTTCCATTAAGGCCACGGTGATCGGTTCCTGGACCCCGCCTTCCTTCTTGAACCGGATCAGACGTTCGATGATCGCGGGCGTAATTTCCTGAAACTTGGCCACTAAAAGCAAGCCGTTCAAACTGCGCACTTCTTGCAGGGTGATCATATCCTTCGTTAGTTCCTCGACAGTTACTTTTTTACTCACCGAGTAACTGGTATCGATTTTGACGTTTTTAAGCAGGGCAACGATTTTGGGATTATATTTCTTGGATTTCTTTTCCAGAATAGCAATTGCCGCGTCCTGCGTTAGTCCTCGGGTAATTTTTTCGTCAAAACTGAGCACACAGCGCAAAATCTGAGCGCCCAGATTTACCAGTTTTTGTTCCTCTGTTAAATCTTCTGAATGGAGAAAACGGCTATAATCCCAGAGCTGGCGTTCTATGATTTGGGCCACTAATTCCATGCGCGGTATTTCCATAATCAAACGCGCTCCGATTCTTGGATAGTCGAAGAACATCTCCTTTTCCTGTTCGGTCAATTCTTCCAGGGCGTACACCTTATCCAGAATGGTCGGGGGTAAGGCTAAAAAGCCGATTTGTGACAACATAGACGCCGTATCCAGTTGCCAGAAATGATCCATACGGATCGATTTGGTAATTTGTTTCACATAACGATTGATTCGGGAAGCCCGCCCAAAAGCAGTAGGATTCACCATACTAAGAATATCGGTGAGCAACTTGATGTTTTTTTTCAGGGTTTGCTCTAACAGTTCCTTCTCTGCATTTTGCATGCGGTATTGTTTAATGCCAGCCTGAATCGCTTTGGACATTTCTTCCGGGGAACAGGGCTTGGTTAAAAAACGAAAAATATGACCCTCATTGATGGCGTCCATGGCCGTAGCCAGGTCTGCGTGTCCGGTCAGCATGATGCGTACTGTGCTGGGTTCCAGTTCGTTGATTTTTGTGAGGAACTGAATTCCGTCCATGACAGGCATTTTCATATCGCTGATGACCACAGCAAAGGGGCCTTCGCTCTGAAAAACTTCCAACGCCAATTCTGGTCCGATGGCTGTGCGTAATTTAAATTGTTTGCGCAGTGTACGGCGGTAACCGTTTAAAATGTTAGGATCGTCATCCACTAAAAGTATTTTTTCATTCATTTAGTTTCCTCGCCGGTAAAAACGTTTCGACATATTTCGACCCATTCGTTAATTTTATCGTTTGGTAATAATCCTTCCGGTATTTGAAGCTCGGTTTGTTGTGAGTAACTAATTTCCACCGCATCGGTAAGCATGAGAACGCGCAGGAGAAAGTCCCCGGGTTGATCCGTTTCCGGATTGGTATGCGAGGCACCTACGGCCTGCACCAGATGATCGGGTAATCCCCACAAACCTAACAAATAAGCACCGGTGTCCGCATGGGTGATTCCATAGCGTTCTTTTTCCGCCTGCCAGAGAGGTATATTGTTATCCTTGGATTCCTGCCACAGGTGTGCATATTCATCCTTGAGTGCCTGAATAAAAATCAGTTTACCCACATCGTGAAGAATCCCGATACTGTAAGCGATTTGCGATAATCCGTGCTGTTCCGGATCGCGTTTTACGATTTCCATAGAGGCTCGGGCTACGTTTAAACTATGCATCCAGACTGTGTTTACCAGAGTTCGGGCTGTCCCGGAAAAATGTGCTCCCTGGAAAAGGTCAATTCCCAGAATTAGATTTTTTACAAGTTCAAATCCCAGTAAAACAACGGCACGTTGGACGGAGTCCACATTTTTGAATAAACCAAAATATGCGGAATTCACAATCCTGAGGATTTGAGTAGTAATATTTGTATCTTTCTGAATCATGTTAGCAATGTCGGTTAAAGAAACTTCGTCTTTTTGCAGCATCCGATTAATTTCAAAATAAATTTCGGGCGGGGAGGGTAGCTTTTCTATCTGGCTGACCATTTTCTGAATCTGGGGATATTGGATTTTTTGGCGCAGTTTTAATGCCCGTTGAATAATGGCGCGTAATTCATTGGTCTCAAAGGGCTTGGCCATGAAAATATGCGTGGGATGGAGAGCCTGAATGGCAACCGATTCGTCCGTACCTGCAGAAATTCCAATCCGGATACTTCCGGGCAGGTGATCTTTAGCGGTTTGAAGAAGCTTTAATCCACTGTCGTTATCTTCGGCGATGTCTGCTACAATGACCACCGGTTTATTCTGTAAAAGAATCTCCTCGGCTTGTTTGCTATTGGAAATAAAGGTCATTTCCCACTTATCCCGTAAATTATGCAAAGAGCGGCGAAGTCCAGAAAGAACGTTAACTTCCGGATCGTAAAAAAGTATTTTGATTTTTTGTGTGGTCATTTCAAAAGATCCCCCATACTCATCGTTCGGTTGGCAGTTCAATGAAAAAAGTAGTACCTTTATTAACCTCACTCTGGCACCAAATTTTCCCACCGTGCTTTTTAGTAATCGCCGCATAGGCGATGGTTAATCCTTGTCCGGTCCCTTTTCCGACCTCTTTGGTGGTGAAAAACGGATCGAATATTTTATTCAGATTTTCTTTAGGAATACCGCAGCCGGTGTCGGAAATTTCTATCATTATCGCATCCTCCTTTTTATAGGTGCGAATGATGATTTTCCCTTTTTCACCATCCTTTACGACCTCTTTTACGGCATGAGCCGCATTAACAATGATGTTCAGAAAAACCTGGTTTAATTCGCCTAAAAATCCAAAAATGGTTGGTAAGTCTTCAGCCATGTGGGTTTCTATTTCGGCTACATATTTCCATTCGTTTTTGGTGATCAAGATAGTATTCCGAAGAGCTTTGTTGATATCCACCGGTACTTTTTCCTTTTGACCGGGATGCGTAAATTCTTTCATTGCCCGCACGATTTCCGCTACACGGTGGATTCCTTCGCTGGTTTGTTCAAAAGCGGCCGGTACGTCTTCCATTAGATACGGTAAGTCAACTTCGTTCGCCTGTTGGCGTAATTCCTGGTATCTGGCAGTCCATTGCTCCTGTTTTGGTTCTTCCACAAAAAAGGCCAGTAAGTCTTTTACGTCGTTAAACGTGTCCCATAAAAAGCGTACATTGTCACCGATGTACTGGATGGGTGTGTTAATTTCATGCGCAATGCCGGAGGCCATTTGTCCGATGGACTCCAGTTTCTGTGCCTGGATAAGCTGGCTTTGCATTAGTTTCCATTCCGTAATATCTTCACCCAAAATCAAGAAACCGGAATCTTCTTTGGCATCTCCACCGTAATTGACGATATGTAAATTCATAAAATGTTCATTGCCCAGTGAATCAGTACAACGCATGTCGGTTAAATCCACCTGTCTCCCGGTATCCCGGCAAGTCTCGATAGCTTCAGTCATTTTTACCCAGTCCCATTGAATACCGATACTCAATAAGACGCGGCCTACAGCCTCTTCCGCCGGGATGGCAAAGATTTTTTCCGCCGCCCGATTCCAGCGAATGACATTTTCTTTATTGTCCATCACGATTAAGATGGAAGATATGGCATCTAATAATTGTTCGTTTTGGCGAAACAGGGCGTTAAATGCGTCTTCTGTTTCCTTGATTTTGGTAATATCTTCTTTGGTAGCGATGTAGTTGATGAGCTTACCGTTCTCGTCAAACACAGGACGGATCACAGCCTCTTCCCAGAAGAGTTCACCGTTTTTACGTTTATTATGAAAACGGCCTTTCCATACGCCACCGGAAGTGATGGTTTTCCAGAGTTCCCGGTACATTTCAGGTGGTGTTTCACCAGATTTTAATATGCGCGGATTTTTCCCAAGCACTTCCTCGAAACTGTATCCGGTAACCTCCGTAAATCGTGGATTCACATATTCAATATTTCCGTCCAGGTCGGTAATCACGATAGATGCCGGGTTTTGCTCCACAGCACGCGAAAGTTGAATGAGTTTTTTTTCCAGTTGTTTGCGCTGGATGGATCCGGCAATTTGACCGGCTATGAATTCCAAAAGACGCACGTCTTCTTCGTCAAAGGCGTCGGGATTGCTGTAGCTTTGAACTACCAGAATACCGAATGCTTCGCCGTCCGAGATTAGCGGAACGCCGAGCCAACACTGGGCGGGTGTACCTTTTCTTTTAATATTTTCTCTTTTGCCGAACGTTTGCAACTCATTACCGCGTAATAAAAGAGAGCGTTTTTGCCTGATAACCAGCTCGCTAAAAGTATTGGAAATGGACACTTCCTTAAAGTGATCATTTTTATCCTTCATAAAAGGAAGCGATAAACTATTAGTATGGGGATTGTATAGACCAATAAACATATTAGTAGTGTCGATGACCTTGCTCAGTTCTTTTTCTACGGCTTGTAGAAATTCGTTCATGGAGCCTTCTTTTACGCCCTCGGCAGTGATGTTGAATAAAATCCGTTCAAGAGTTTGGGCATGGCGCAGCTCACTAATATCACGAATATAAAGTAAAGCGCCGGAGTAGTGTTCCTGCTGATCGTAAGTTGCGCGGGCTTTACACCAGATAGGAATGGACCCTCCATTGTTATGAATCATTTCCCCTTCGAATTCCAGATAGCCCTTGTTTTTTAGTAAGGGATAATACTCCTGTATCAACTGTTTCGAATTTTCAGAGAAATAATTAATTAACGGTTGTCCGATCAAATCATTGCGTTCATATCCCATGATCTGTAATACGGTTGGATTGCACTCGCTAATATGTGCCTTATGATCAATGAGCACAATGCCGTCCGGAGCTTGCTCGAAAAGCATGCGGTATTTCTTTTCATTATCGATAGCAGCCTGAATTGCCTGTTCTTTTTCCTTTCTATTCCAGGCTTCTTCAAGGGCGCGGATTATGGTGGGAACCAGAGCTGCGATGTTTTGCTTAAGTACGTAATCGGTGGCACCCATTCTCAGGCTGTTAATGGCTTTTTCTTCACCGATGGAACCGGAAAAGAGAATAAATGGTATGGACGGCTTTTTTTGTTGGGCAATACTTAACGCTGTGAGACCGTCAAAGTCCGGTAGACTGTAATCGGCAAGAATTAAATCGAACTCTTCGTCCGATAAAGCCTGCTCAAATTCTTCTCTGGATTGTACTTGACGGCTGTTAACGGTGAAACCCTGAGAAGTCAATAATTTTTCTGTGACTTTGACAATACTTTCTTCATCTTCCAGATGTAGTATTTTAATATCCGTTTTCATTTTTTCCCGTGCAACTTTTAGAACTCTTTTATAATCGGGGAAAAATGAAAGAAATTAAATTTTTATTTTTTATAAATATCCACATCACCGGGGAATGGATAAAAATTTTTCAAGGGCGGATAAAACGAGAATGTACGTATGTTTATTCACTTGCATTGCGCCCGTTTTTTGGCCGGGTGACCTCATCCACCAGATAAAAAATGGACTGGTAAGAGATACCGCTGTGGCGGGTGAGACCAATTTCGCAGGTACGGCTGGTGGAATAGCCGTGTTTTACATCCGATGGAATCTGTTTTTTTAAATGCTTTAATCCAGCAGCATTGAGTTCCGGATGAGTGAACCCGCGGTCTCCGGCAAAACCACAACAGTTGGCCTCATTTACGATCACATTGTGGGAGCACATTTTAGCCAGAGTTAAAAAGTCCTCTTCCAAGCCCATTTTTTTGGAACTGCATACGGAAAAGATCGCCACCGGTTCATCTGTTGGGTGAAATTCCAGCCGATCGGCCAGAAAACGCAATGTGAATTCGATGGGGTCGTACAGATTTAGCTGTGGGCTTAATGTTTCTTTCATGCGGTGCAGACAGGGGCTCATATCCACCAGTACCGGATATTTCCCGTTTTCCGTAGCTTTTAACAGAGCCAGGTTCAGTCCCTCGGCCAGCCGGTTTCCGATTTCTTTAAATCCCTTGCTGGCGTACGCCATCCCGCAGCACAGGCGGTTGACGTTTTCCGGATAGATGATTTCGTACCCGGCCTTGTTCAGCAGCTGTTCGGTTTTTTTTATTAGGGGAATATCTTCGTCGTAATCCTGTGAGGCACCCATGGAGCGATTGATGCAGGTGGGGAAGTAAACCACTTTATGCGGATTATCTGTGTTCACCGCATGCGGAAGAGCGGCACGGGCCGCTGCGGGCATGTACGGCGTCCACTGGGGCAGGCGGTTGCCGGACAGTTTACGCATTCCGTTAGTCAGGGTGGCCATAAAGCGGTTTCCCAGTAATGTCTGAAGAATATTGAGCAGTCCCAGTCCAAAGCGCATGGCGGCCGTAACGCGGTCCATGTTTTCAGCCATCCAGCCTGCGATCCGTTGTGCGCGCGGCGTGAGCTTTTCGTGGCGGAGTTCCTTGATCAGTAGTCCGGTGTCGATGTTGACCGGACAGCTCAGGGCACATAAGCCGTCGGTGGCGCAGGTTTGATCGCCGAAATAATCGAAGCGGTCGCGCAGATGCGCCAGGCGGTGCGGTTCTTCACCACTGCGGGAAAGGCGCTGGATTTCGCGAAATACCACAATACGCTGACGCGGTGAGAGGGTTAGTTCACTGGATACACAGCTGTTTTCGCAGAATCCGCATTCGATGCATCGGTCGATCAGTTCATGGGCCTGGGGTAGCGGTTTAAGATTTTTTAGGTGAATCTTGGGATCGTCGTTCAGAAGCACGCCGGGGTTAAGAAGATTTTCCGGATCAAAAATCTGCTTGATACGGTTCATGATCTGATAAATGTCGGGTCCCCATTCTTTTTCCACAAACGGGGCCATGTTGCGGCCGGTGCCGTGTTCCGCTTTTAACGATCCGCCGTATT
This sequence comes from uncultured Calditrichaceae bacterium, assembly GCA_964547355.1. GTDB lineage: Bacteria > Calditrichota > Calditrichia > Calditrichales > Calditrichaceae > CAZJNP01. Next base: position 4,453 of record CAZJNP010000024.1, on the reverse strand, counting down.
GATCGATCACCATACTCACCAGGCGGTTCATAAAGCGTTCGTAGCGTTCCAGTTCTCCGGGTTTGCTGAAGTCCTGTGTCAGCACAAAATGCACATTGCCGTCAAAAGCGTGTCCCCAGATGATGGCGTTGTCATAACCGAATTCCTGAAACAGTTGCTGTAATTCCAGCAGTGCCTTGGAAAGATATTCGTAAGGCACGGCGATATCTTCTATCAGCACGGTGGTGCCTTTTTCCCGATCGGCCGCCACGGAAGTGAACAATCCCTTGCGCACTTTCCACAGGCCGACAATTTGATCGGGATCGGTGGTAAAAGACAATTCCCGGGCTAAGGGGACATCTTTTAATGCCTTTTCGATTTCCCGCACCTGGCGCTGGAGGGACTTTTTGTCAAATGCTCTGGTTTCCACCAACAGCGCAGTGACCCCATCGTCTAATTCTTTCAGATAGGCCGGCATTTCTTCATTATCCTGCACCGCGCGCAACGAAGCCCGGTCCATCAGTTCGGCCGTGGCCACCTTGCATTTTTTTAGCAAGGCGATGCTGTCGCAGGCTGTGGCGATATCAGGGAACAAAATTAAACTGGTGGCTCTTTCCGGAGGGTCGTCGATGGTTTGTAAGGAAACCTCCGAAATAAAGCCTAGTGTGCCTTCGGAACCCACCATCAGGTGCATGATGATATCTATGGGGTCGCTGTAATCAATTAGTGCGTTGACGCTGTACCCCGTGGTATTTTTAATTTGGAATTTTTCTTTAATGCGTTTAGCCAGTGGTTTGTTTTTTTTGACTTCTTTAGCCAATGCGCTGACGGCATCGGAAAACTCTTTCTTTTCCTCGAGGAAGCGCTTGCGGCTTTCTTTATCGGAGGTGTCCAGCAGTGTGCCGTCGCTGAACAATATCCGCATGTGGCGTATGGTGTGATAGCTGTTGTATTGCACGCCGCTGGACATCCCGGCCGCGTTATTGGCCACAATGCCGCCAATTTGGGCGTGGTTAATGGAAGCCGGATCCGGGCCGATCCGTTTACGCAGCGGCGCAAGGTAGGTGTTTGCTCTGGCACCCAGCACGCCCGGCTGTAAAGTGATTTCGGAACCATCTTTGGCGATGCGGTAGTTCTGCCATTCCGAGCTTACAATCAGCATCAGCACCGAATTGGTTACCGCCTGACCGGAAAGACTGGTTCCGGATGCACGCACAGTAACGGGAATCTTTAATTGATAACACTGGCGCATTACAAAGCGGGCTTCTTCTTCATTGTGGACCTTAACCACCAGTTTGGGAATCAAACGGTAAAAGCTGGCGTCGGTGCCAAAGGCAAGCAGTCTGAGGTCATCATGAATCAAACGTTCTGCCGGAATGCGTCCGGACAGGTTCTCATAGAGCGTTTTGTATTTTCCGTTAATCATGCGCCACTCCGTAAATTTTTCTTTCCATAGCAAGGTCGCTTTTTGTGGAATATTCCCGTGCCGTAAATTTAAGACGAATTCAAAAAATACCAACATATTCGCTTTTGCAATGGAGGAATTTACTGGTTCGGCAATGGTTGCAATTTGATTTTGCCATTGGTATTCAATAAAAATATGAAAAAAAGTTCATCCAATCGCTTGTTTTTTCTTTTAAATACGATTAAACTTGTTTTAGTGGATTGCACACCTGCAATTCGGTTTGGAATCCGCTAACGACGACCTGAAACACTCAACCAACTCATTCACGGAAGAAAAAATAGTACCGGAAACGTCGATCTTGCTTTTTAAACGGCAGGTTCTTTCCGGATGGCGAACGGATTTGGCTCTTGCTTGCCGGGGAAAGTGTTACAGTATTGCTGGCTTTTCCAATAGTCTGCTGTGTGCAGACGTGAAGTCTGTGATTTTCGTAAATAAGGAGTTTGCAGAACAGGAGTTGGTAATTCCGAAAAGCGGACCATATTCGTTTCCTTTCGGATGTCGTTTGGCAATGAAAGATCAATTCAAAGAAAATGTAGTGTCATTTGAAAACATTTAATCTTAGTTCAGGGGAGGTAAGGATGAAAAGAATTTTACTCCGCGCGTTTTTCACGGCTCTGGTACCGGCCTTGATCGTGTTAAGCGCCTGTTCCCAGCAACCGACGGCAAACGATTCGGCCGCTCAGACCACAATCCAAAGCGTGCAAAAGGTGGAAGGTAGTGAATGCATCACCGGCCAGACGGAAGCCGGCGCTTATTATTTAATTTGTGTACCGGACGACTGGAGCGGTGATCTGGTGTTATTTGCCCACGGATACGTATCGGTCACCGAACCGGTTGAAATTCAGGAAGATCAATTATACACCTCCGACGGCAGCTATATTCCGGATCTGATAACCGATATGGGTTACGCCTTTGCCACCACCAGTTATCGCGCCAACGGATTGGTGGTTGAAGAAGCTATTATGGATCTGGAAGATTTGATGACGATTTTTCAGGAATTGTATGCCCAGCCGCAGCATGCCTATCTGGTTGGTGGATCAGAAGGAGGTTTAATTACGGTCAAATCTGTGGAAAGTAAAGATCTGTACAGTGGAGGTTTGGCCGTTTGCGGTCCGATCGGTGATTTTATCGCTCAGATCAATTACATGGGCGATTTTCGGGTATTGTTCGATTTCTATTTTCCCGGTGTACTGCCGCCCTCGCCAGTTTCCATTCCTCAGGAAGTCATGGACCATTGGGACGATGTTTACATGCCTAAAATCATCCAGGCCATTACAGACTACCCGGACCGTACGATGGAATTGCTGCACGTAGCCAAAGCACCTTTTGATCCGGACGACCCGGAGACAATCGGCAAAACCGTGGTGGGGCTGCTCTGGTACAACGTGTTTGCCACCAACGACCTGAATGCCCGCGTGGGCGGTAATCCCTTTGATAATCACGACCGCCACTATTTCGGCTCCGAAAACGACGCCTACCTGAATAAGAATGTACAGCGGATTACGGCCGACCCTCAGGCGGTGGAAGCGGTGAATCAGAAATTCCAGACCAGCGGTATGCCCGGCGTACCATTGATTGCCATGCATACGGCCGGCGATCCGATTGTGCCTTACTGGCACGAAAGGCTATACCGCTCCAAGGTGCTCGAATATGGTAATATTTTGTATTACCATAATATTCCTGTTATGCGCTACGGCCACTGTAATTTTACCGAAGAAGAAGTACTGCAAGCGTTTAACGCTTTGGTGCTGCAAGTACTGGCGCTGGAAAAATCCAAAGAGCTTCCCGTCCCGCCGATTCAGCCACCGATTTCCAGATCAACGATCCGTACGCGTGTCGTCGATTGATCAGGTAATTATAACAGGATTCCATGACGCAAGGGAGGCGCATGGAATCCTTTCTTTCTAAAAGGCATATCCGATCGCGATGCCAAAGGAATGAGAAAAGACGTCGGTCATGAGCGGGGTTATAGACCAACCTGAAATTAAATCCCTCATCAGCCGGTAAATACACATATCCCAGGCGCGCCGTGGCACCCACTCCAAATCCAGAAATGTTGCCCAGTTCGTCCGATTGTATGGAGGCGTAAAGAAACAACGGCCCCGCGCCGAATTCCAGTTTGTGACTGTCCGATCCGATCAGATAATTGGCCAGCACCGGAAAGATGGCAATACCGGCCCTTGCCGTGCTACCGTCTTCCGCGGTCCCGGTTCCGGAAAAAGTCATACCACCCACTCGCACCGAAATGTTCTCGCCGAAATAACGCTCAAAATTGACCGAATAAAGAAAGCCGTTGCCTAACAGTTCCACAAAAACATTATGCTTGTAACCCGGAGACAGGGCTACCGGTTCTGCATTCTGAGCGAAACCCTAAGAGGTGCAAAAAAGAAGCAAAAGTATCCACTTTTTCATCATCCCTCCAAACGCTAAATGGACCTTTTACACAATTATTTCGGCTTGTTTCATAAGTGATATGGGGGTAAATGACAAAAATTATGCCACATAAAATAAACCTGAATTCCCCTGCGACTTCACCGCGATCGCTGCATAAAAATATCTGAAAATTGTTAATAATTTGTCATTCCCGGCGGTAACGGTGTTTACGGTGTGGCGGGGAAATGACGTTCCGACTTTTAGAGTAAAACTTTCACAAACCGGGAAAGGATCCCGCTATCGGAGTAAAATCATCTTTTTTACTTCCGAATATTTCCCCGCGGTGATCTTGTAAAAATAAACGCCGCTGACCAGATCGTTGCCGTCAAAAGTAACGGTGTAGCTACCGGGGCCCTGTCTGGTGTTTACCAGAACGCGAACGCTTTTGCCCAGCAGATTAAACACCTCCAGCCGTACCGGAATGGCCGATTTTCCCTCTTGCGCCGAAATCTGGTAACGGATGGTGGTCAGCGGGTTGAACGGATTGGGGTAGTTCTGTTCCAGACGGAAGTTGATGAGTGTGCTGTTATCACCGGTTAGCCCTGTACCCACGTCTATAAAGACGGTGACCAGACA
>CAZJNP010000023.1:0-14644 GCA_964547355.1 uncultured Calditrichaceae bacterium | reverse complement strand
GTTATAAATAAGTTTAAGGAATATGTATGGCCTTATTGACAAACACGGAAGCAGTAGCCGATAGCGTTGCCGAACATGGCGAAAATATTGGGGCATGGATACAGCATCATTTAATGAACGGTCCGGAGTGGGCAATCCTGCCTAGTGTGCATATCCATCTGCCGCATTTTCCTCCCATCCATTTCCTGGGAATGACGATCGACCTTTCCATCGGCAACCATGTGGTTATGTTGTGGATCGCCGGTCTTATTACCGTTCTTCTCTTTAAGTTTGCGTACAAAAGGGATGGCGATGTGCCAAAGGGCTTTGGGGCGCTGTTGGAAATGCTGGTTTTATTTATCCGCGACGAAGTCGCCATTGCCAATATGGGTGAAAAAGAAGGCCCCCGGTTTACACCGCTTTTAACCACCATGTTTTTCTTTATCTTGATCAGTAATTTGATGGGACTGGTTCCTCTGTTTTCCACCTCGACGGGAAATGTAAACGTAACCGCTGCTATGGCTCTGGTCACATTTTTTGCCACTCAGGTATACGGCGTTAGAGAGCAGGGGCTGATCGGATACTATAAAAATCTGGTACCTCATGGTGTACCACTATATTTATGGCCGCTCATGTTTGTGATTGAAATTATGGGATTGATTGCCAAGCATGTCGCGCTTACCATCCGTCTTTTTGCCAATATGGTGGCCGGGCATATTGTTTTATTTGCCTTTCTGGGATTAATCATTTTATTCAAATCGTACTGGGTTTCTCCGGTATCGGTTGGTTTTGGCGTCTTTGTTTATTTTCTGGAGCTATTAGTTGCATTTATACAGGCCTATATCTTTACGGTATTGTCGGCCTTATTTATAGGTATGAGCGTTAATCCGGAGCATTAATCATAACTAATAATCGTACACAACAAGTAATATTTATGGAGGTTAAGGTAATATGTGGCAATTAGCGTTAGCGTATTTAGCAGCTGGTATTGGTGCTGGTTTGGTAACCATCGGTGCTGGAATTGGTATTGGTAAAATCGCGGCTCAGGCCATGGACGGAACAGCCAGACAGCCGGAAGCCGGCGGTGCAATTCGTATCACGATGATCATTGCCGCGGCTATGATCGAAGGCGTGGCTCTTTTCGGCGCGGTGATTTGTTTCTTATTGGCGAGTATTAAATAAATTAGGGAAAGACCATGCTCAATTTAGACCCTGGAATGATGATCTGGACATGGATTACCTTCTTTATTGTCCTGTTCATCTTATCAAGAATCGCCCTGAAGCCTATTCTCGGTGCGATCGAATCCCGCGAAAAATTAATTCGTGAGGATTTGGAAAAGGCGAAGCAACAGCGTGAAGAAGCCGAGGGCTTGCTGGAAAAGCATCGTCAATTAATTGCCGGTGCAGAGCACGAAGCACAGAAGCTGATTAAGGAAAGTCAACAACTGGCCGAAAAAGCGCGTCAGGAAATCATCGAAAACGCACGTCAGGAATCTTCCCGTCTGGTTGAAAAAGCCCGACAGGAGATCGAGCACGAAAAAGAAAGTGCGTTGGCTTCGCTAAAAGCGGAAGTGGCAGACCTGGCGATTGGGGCGGCGGAAAAAATTATTCTGCAAACTCTGGATAAAGAAAAGCAGAAAAAGGTAGTTGACGAGTATATCAAATCAATGCCGAAGTCAATTAAAAACTAAAAAGGGTAAAACAGTTGAATCGAGTAGCCAAGCGTTATGCTAAAGCTTTGTTTGAGTTTGCGCAGGAGCAAAAGCTGTTGCCGGAAGTTCATGCGGATTTGCAACACATTCGCGAATTGATCGAAACAAGTCCGGAATTTGACCGGCTGCTGACCAATCCGTTGATTACTGAGAGCGAAAAATCCCGCATGATCCGACCGATCTTTGAAGGAAAAATTAATACGATCACCGTTAATTTCCTTGAATTACTCAGCGAAAAGCGCCGATTGGAGTACCTCTCGGATGTGATCGATAGCTTCGAACACTTTTTGCTTGAATACGAGAACAAAGTGAAGGGTGAGGTAATCAGCGCGATTCCGCTTTCCGATGATCAGATGAACGCCATTAAAACCCATGTGGAAGGGTTGATCGGAAAAAACCTGTTGCTGCAGGAAAAAGTCGATAAACAGTTGCTGGGCGGATTTGTCGTCCGGGTTCAGGATATGGTGATCGATAACAGCATTCGGGCGCAACTGGAAAAACTAAGAGAAAGATTGGCTTCGCGATAATTTAAAGAAGAGGAATTGTCAATGGGTAAGGCAGTTAGACCTGATGAAGTCTCTGCAATTTTAAAGAAACAATTACAGGAATTCCAGAAGGAAACCGACGTTTACGAAGTAGGTACGGTGCTACAAGTGGGTGACGGTATCGCCCGTATTTACGGACTGGAAAACGTAATGGCAGGCGAGATGGTCGAATTCCCTCACGATGTGATGGGAATGGTGCTTAATCTGGAAGAAGATAATGTTGGCGTGATCCTGTTTGGCGAGGATACCTTCATTAAAGAAGGGGATACCGTAAAAAGAACCGGTCGCGTCATGCAGATTCCTGTGGGCGACGCCTTGGTGGGGCGGGTGGTAGATCCTCTGGGCGAACCGTTGGACGGCCGCGGTAAAGTCGAAACCGAACATTTTGCCTACCTGGAGCGTAAAGCCACAGGCGTTGTAACACGACAGCCGGTAAAAGAACCTTTGGCCACCGGAATCAAAGCCATCGACGCTATGATTCCCATCGGACGCGGACAGCGGGAGCTTATAATTGGCGACCGGCAAACCGGTAAAACGGCCGTGGCTATTGATACGATCATTAATCAGAAAGGGCAGGACGTAGTTTGTATCTACGTCGCCATCGGCCAGAAAGCTTCCACCGTGGCCAAGGTGGTAAAAACGCTGGAAGATTACGGCGCCATGGAGCACACCATTGTGGTGGCGGCCAGCGCCAGCGAGCCTGCTCCCCTGCAGTATATCGCGCCTTATGCAGGCGCCGCCATGGGAGAGTTTTTTCGCGATAACGGACGGCATGCTCTGGTGATTTACGACGATCTCACCAAACACGCCTGGGCTTATCGTGAGGTGTCTTTGCTTTTACGCAGACCCCCCGGACGTGAGGCTTACCCCGGTGACGTATTTTATCTGCATTCCCGTTTATTGGAACGCGCCGCTAAACTTAGCGATGAACTGGGCGGCGGATCGTTAACTGCGTTGCCGATTATCGAAACACAGGCCGGGGACGTGTCCGCTTACATTCCGACAAACGTGATCTCCATTACCGACGGACAGATTTTCCTGGAATCGAACCTGTTTTATTCCGGCGTCCGTCCCGCCATTAATGTGGGTATTTCCGTATCCCGCGTGGGCGGCAGCGCCCAGATTAAAGCCATGAAACAGGTGGCCGGGCGTTTGAGGCTCGATCTGGCACAGTATCGCGAGATGGAAGCCTTTGCCAAATTCGGTTCAGACCTGGACGAAACCACTCAGCAGCAGTTGCGGCGCGGTGAGCGACTGGTGGAAATCCTTAAGCAGGATCAGTACGTGCCCATGCCGTTTGAAAAGCAAATTGTGGTGATTTACGCCGGAACCAACGGATTTCTGGATAAACTGCCGGTGGGCGTCCTGGGTAGATGGGAAAAAGAATATCTCGATTTTCTGGAAATGAAGTATCAGGATATTCTGACCGAAATCGCCGAGCAGAAAGTCATCAGCGATGCACTCAAGGAAAAGCTAAACAAAGCCATCGAAGAGTTTATGGCAAAATTTAAGGTTGAGGAATAAAGCATGGCCACGCTGCGTGAAATTCGCAAAAGGATTTCCAGTGTAAAAAGCACACAACAGATTACCAAAGCAATGAAGATGGTAGCGGCGGCCAAATTACGCAAGGCTCAGGAGAGGATCATTGCCTTTCGTCCCTATTCGTACGAATTGCGGAGTTTGATCGCGCATCTTGCAGCCCGTTCCGGGGATGTTTCTCAGGTGCCGTTGCTAAAACGCCGTCCAGTGGAAAAGGTGCTGATGGTAGTTGTAACCGCCGACCGCGGTTTGTGCGGGGCGTTTAACAGCAACATTATTCGGCACGCGTCCAAACAGATGGCCGATTATACCACCTTTGAGGTGGAACTTTTCGCGGTGGGCAGAAAAGGGCTGGAATATTTCCAGCATCGCGATTTTGTGATTCAAGGAGAGATGATTAACTTCTTCAATCACCTGCGTTTTGAACATGCGGTACAATTATCTGATCGGTTGGTGCAGCTTTATCTGAGCGGCGCTTTTGACCGCATCGAAATCATCTATAATGAGTTCAAATCCGCCATTCAGCAAAATGTGGTCAGCGAACAATTTTTGCCCTTTGTGCCGGATCCCGAACTGGCCGAGAGTCACGAAACCGTTGATTTTCTGTACGAACCTGATAAAAACGCCATTCTCAACGCAGTAATTCCAAAGCATTTGCATGTGCAAATCTGGAGGATTTTGCTGGAGAGCAATGCCGCGGAACAAGGTGCCCGTATGACGGCCATGGAAAACGCCACAGACAGCGCAGAGGAAATGATTCACGATCTGACTCTGCACTATAATCGCACCCGTCAGGCTGCAATTACCAAGGAAATCGCTGAAATCGTTGGAGGCGCGGAAGCGCTTAAACAAAGTTAGCAAAATAAAGAAATATAGGAATGACCTATGAACAAAGGTAAAATTAGTCAAATTATCGGTCCGGTTGTGGACGTTATGTTTGAAGAAGGCGAATTGCCGGCTATTTATAATGGTTTGAAAATATCCCGTGAAGACGGTTCCGAGTTGATTTTGGAAGTGCATCAACATCTGGGTGAAAATATCGTCCGATCGGTGGCCATGGATACAACCGACGGCTTAACCCGTGGAACGGAAGTGGTGGATATGGGCGGTCCCATTTCAGTGCCGGTAGGTCCGGAGACTTTAGGACGGCTCATCAATGTGGTGGGCGAACCAATTGACGAGCTGGGACCAATCGAAACCAAGATGCGCTATCCTATCCACCGGCCGGCACCTAAGATGGAAGACTTGAGCACGTCCGATGAATTGCTGGAAACCGGCATTAAAGTCATCGATCTGCTGGAACCGTACACCAAGGGCGGGAAAACCGGTTTGTTCGGTGGCGCCGGTGTGGGTAAGACCGTGTTAATTATGGAGTTGATCCGTAATATAGCCACAGAACACGGCGGTTATTCCGTTTTTGCCGGCGTAGGCGAACGTACGCGCGAAGGAAACGACCTGTGGCTGGAAATGAAAGAGTCCGGCGTGCTCAGTAAAACAGCGCTTATTTTCGGACAGATGAACGAACCTCCCGGTGCCCGTCAGCGTGTGGGATTAAGCGCTTTAACGACTGCCGAATATTTCCGTGACGAAGAAGGCAAGGACGTACTTCTGTTTATCGATAACATTTTCCGTTTTACACAGGCCGGTTCGGAAGTGTCCGCTTTGCTGGGACGTATGCCTTCTGCCGTAGGGTACCAGCCAACATTGGCCACGGAAATGGGCGCGTTGCAGGAGCGAATCACTTCCACTAAGAAGGGATCGATTACCTCGGTTCAGGCCATTTACGTACCGGCAGACGATTTAACCGACCCCGCTCCGGCAACCACGTTCTCCCATCTGGATGCCACCACCGTGTTGTCCCGGCAGATTGCCGAGTTGGGTATTTACCCGGCGGTAGATCCGCTGGATTCCACCTCGCGTATTCTTGATCCAAGAATTGTGGGTGATGAACATTACCAGGTGGCAAAAACGGTGCAGGAAGTGTTGCAGAAATACAAAGACCTGCAAGATATTATCGCCATCCTTGGTATGGACGAACTAAGCGAAGAAGATAAAATTGTAGTATCACGCGCCCGTAAAATTCAGCGCTTTTTGTCACAACCCTTCTTTGTGGCTGAACAGTTTACCGGAACACCCGGCAAATATGTTCCTCTGGAAGAGACCATCCGCGGTTTTAAGGGAATTATCGAAGGTGCATATGATGAAATTCCTGAACAGGCTTTCTACATGGTCGGCACCATTGACGAAGTATTGGAAAATGCTAAGAAGATGAAATAAAAACCATTCATCTTCTTGCATTTTTTATTCAAGTTTAACTAAGGAAAGTCGAGCATAGTTAGGAAGTTACGATGCAATCAGAATTATTACTTGAAATTGTAACACCGTTTGGCAGAACATACAGCGGTACCATCCGGAGCTGCACCGTTCCCGGTACAGAAGGCGAATTCCAGGTTTTGCAGGGACATGCTGCTCTGGTATCGCTGGTAGCAATCGGACCTTTAAAAATTGAAACTCAGGATGGATCATCTTTACATATGGCCGTTAGCGGTGGGTACTGCGAGGTAAAGGACAACGTGGTAAAAGTGATGGTAGAGTCAGCAGAACTGGCCGATGATATCGATGTGGCCAGAGCGGAAGCGGCAAAAAAACGGGCGGAGGAACGATTACATTCCAAGTCAGAGAATATCGATTATGATCGCGCCAGGGCTGCTTTGCTGAGGGCGATAAACCGCCTCAAAGTCGTCCAACTTCATTAACTCACCGCCTGCGAGTTCTTGTTTTTAGGCCAAAGGATGTTCCAATCCTAATAAAAATAATATTCAATTTACCTTGACTAAACCCAAAATAGTATTAAATTTAGCTAAGAAATTTAAGGGTTGATTAAATTAGGTTGCCTGTTATGAAAACAAGAACTCTGCTTTCATTTATATTCTCCCTGTTGTTTTTATTCATCTTTTGGTCACCCACTGACCTTCGTGCCCAGTCTTCGGATGATGATCTGTTCAATTCGGCGCTAAAAAGTCACGTCCGCTCTTTAGTGGCCAATTACAGCCGTTCTACTATTGACCGCGAACGTTTTATAGTCCAGCAAATCCGTATGATTAATAACGAAATAAAATCGCGCATAAGCGGCATTAGCGAGATACGGCGTAACTATTTTCAGCGTCTTCAGAATGAATTAGGCGAGATACGTCAGCTGCGTGCTCGATTGGCAAGTTTCGGAAATACCTCTTTAAATGCATTTATCGACGATGTGGAGCAAAAAATTGACCAGACGCTTAAAGACGGCATCATAAATTTTAAACGGCAAAAAGTCATCGAGGAAGCCGTGCAGCTACTGCATGTGGCGGAAGAAATGATCCGAATGGATCCCAATTCCCGGTTGGAAGATAATCCTGAGTTTAATACGAAACTCCGCAATACCAAGTCCGAGTTTTTGTTGTCCTTTGGTGAAATATCAAAACTTAAACCGTCCCGGTCAGCAGGAGAAGGTGCCATAAGCCAGCCCACGGTTTTTGATGTTTACAAAGAATGGAAAAAAACGGAACTGCTGAAGTACGAAGTGCGCTGGACGGATATACAAATTCTTAAAAGACGGCTGCTTAAAAGGGGTTCGGCAGCCGATAAAGAACGAATGTTAAAACGCGAGCTGCAGCAAGCGGCGGAAGCCTTCAATTACGGTTTTTATGACCTGGCGGAGCGCTCTTTTGCGGAAATAAGACGTGCATATAAGAAACTCGCGCAGTTGGATGACTGCCTCTATTATCAGGCCGAAGCGAATTACCAACTGGGGCGGTTTATTGCGGCTCAGAAGTTGTTTAAAGATTTTGCGACCAATTATCCTTCTTCCTCCCAATTGCCACAGACCTTTTATCGTCTGATGCAAATCGCCAATCATTTTGAGCAGTACAATACCGTGCTGGATGTTTACCGTCAGGCGCAGGCGGTAGTGGGATCGCGTTATGAGCAAAAAGACGCCATGGCTTTCATGGCTGCCGTAGCCGCATTAAAATCCGGCCAGTACGACCGGGTGGCGGAGTTCGTTTTTGATATTTCCAAGCAATCACCTTATTTCAGAGAGTCTCGGTTTATTCTTGCCGAAGCCTATGCCGGTATGAATAACTTAGATGAAGCCGCCAAATTATTTCAAACGTTAATTCAGGAAAAAGGGGTGGATCCTCAATTTCGATTCACCGTTTTGCTCAAACTGGGTTACATCAGCTACGAACAGGGTGATTATTACAAAGCCATTAAGTATTTTGATCAGATCGGCGGATATTTTGATAATTACGACCGGGTGTTAATCGGTTATGCCTGGTCTTATTATAAACTGGAGCTTCAGAAAGAAAAGCCTTCGCAGTACGATTTCAGCCAGGCCAAGCAATATCTTGATTTGTTGCTGTCCGATTTTTACGGTTCGGATTATCAGTTAGAAGCCAGGGCGCTGCAAGGCTATATCAATCAACTTGAAGAAAACGCAGAAACGGCGCTGGAAGATTTTGGCTATGTTTTTCATGCCAAGGAAGTAAAAGAGCTTTCGGATGAATTTAATACAGAACGCGATCATCTACGCCAGATTATGGATGCTTCCCAAAAAATACAAAAGAAAGCGCTGGAAACTAATAACAAAACTGCTTTTTATCGCGCCGAAGAAACAAGGAAAAAAATAAGAGGCCCTCTGCTAAAGTTGAGCTATATGGATTTGGGCGTTGGAGCCGTCGAATTGCGTCATGAAATCAATCGTTTGAATAAGCAAATGAGTGAACTTGAAACGCTTAAAAAGATTGCACTGGAGCGGGAAAATCGCGACGTGGTAAAACGCATCGAACGCATGCAACTGAAAATTTCCAGAGCCATTAATTCCACTCCGCTTTTTGAAAGTTCACATTTTGGCGTGAACTATTTTAGTGAGCATCCGCTCGCCAGAAAAGAAAGCGTGGTCGAAAATAAAAATGGCAAGGTGCTCGCACTGCGTGAAAATGTAAAAAAACAACGCCAGGATCTGATTAACCAGTTGGTGGAAATCGATTTTAAAATCAAAGAAGCGCGCCAGAATAAAGACTACCGCCGATTAATACAATTGGAACTAACCAAAGAACGGCTTCAGGATTTAAGTAAAAAACTGGATTTTCTGCAGACCCAGGCCTACGCGTTAGGAGTTGAAAAAACAAACATTCGATTGGATCAATGGGCAGATTACGGCGCCTTCGGGATGACCAACGTCCGGTTTGCACTTAAGAACAAGAAAGCCCAGGAAGTTGCCAGGTTCCAGAAACAGATCAATCAAATTAATCAGTTTCTTGAAATACGTAAAGAAAGTATCGAGCATAAAATCGGAGAAATTAACGACGCCATTACCTTAATGACGCGCAGGGTAAGGGAACAGGAAAGAATCCGCCAGCGCGAGGAATTGAAACGCCAGTTTCAGGAAACGTATTTCGATACGCACGACACCGAAATCGATTACAATAAAGGCACAACACAACCGCCAAAAATCGAAGAAGAATAAATCATTTGATCAGTATGTGATAACATGGAATTACACACCATGCAAAATAAGAAAGTAAATACCAGCTCAAGTTTTGTTTTGTTTTTTATGATAACATTCCTTGTTCTTTCTACCGCCTCGTTCACATTGGCGCAAGAAAAAAACAAGATGAAAGGCCTGGATACATTGTTTAACAAGTTGTCCATGGAAGAGCTGATTAAAATACGCAAATACTATGAATCCAAAGTCCAGAAATTACGCGGCGAGGAAGAAAGCTATCGTTCCCAGGGAATGGAGTGGAGCGAAAGTTTTTTGAAAGAAAAGGGCCAAAAAATCAAGGATCGTGATAACGTTTATATCCGTCTGGCTGAGTTCTATATTGAAAATGCAGATTTAACGTATGAAAAAGCGGTTGAAGAGTATGATAAAAAATATTCGGAATATGAAAAACAATTAGAGCTGTTTAATCGCGGCGAACTGGATACCGAACCAGAGGCACCGGAATTTCCAACCCACGACTATTCCAATGCCATTGAACTTTATGATAAGATTTTAACGGAATATCCCGCTTCCGAATATACGGACGATGCTCTGTACAGCAAAGCCTGGCTGATGGAAAAAATGGGCAAGGGAGAGGAAAGTCGCCGGGTTTACCGGGAAGTGATTGATAAATACCCGGACAGCCGGTTTGCACCAGAGTCGTACATGCGTTTGGCGGAATATTATTTTTCTCCGCGCGAGGATAAAACCGACGAAGAGCAGCAGATTGTTGAACTTCGGAAAGCGATTCAGCTATATAAAAACGTATTAAAATATAAAGATTCGAAACGGTATGATGAAGCGCTTTATAAATTAGGATGGAGTTACTATAAACTGGCCGCCAGAGATCCGAACTATTACAACGATGCCATTACCTATTTTATTATGGTGGCCGATGACATCACCCGCGCCGAAAAATATGATCCAAAAGGCGAAATTTCCAATCCCAATGTAAAAGACGAAGCGGTGGAGTATATCGGCATTTGTTTTACGGATGAAGCCTATACAAAGAACGGAGTGGATATGGCGCGGCGTATGCTCGAACGCATTGGCGACCGTCCTTATGGCCCTCAGGTAATGAAAGCCATCGGAACCACCTTCCAGAAAATTGATGAAAATGAAAAGGCCGTATATGCCTATCGTTCGCTGCTGGAAATGTATCCCGATTATTATGAAGCACCCTTGATCCAGAAGAATATTGTGAACTCACTCTTTTCATTGGGGCGCGATCAGGACGCCTATGTCGACCGCCAAGAATTGTATGAAAAATATAATCCAAAATCGGATTGGTATCAGAACCTGGCGCAATCGGATCAAACCGACAAAGTTAAATATCTAAAGTTGGCTTCTTCTCTTAGCGAAGAGGCGCTGCGAACCAATCTTTTGCTGGATTTACAACTGGCGGAAGACATGGAAGCCAGTGGACAGCCGGCCACACAACAGTATCAAAAAGTGGCAGATGCATGTAAAGTATATCTGGAACTGTTTCCGGCAGATTCCAACGCCTATGACGTAAACTGGTCCTATGCTTATCTGTTAGACGCCAAATTGGGCGAGTTTGAAAAAGCGTTTGATGAATA
The DNA here is from genome assembly GCA_964547355.1 of uncultured Calditrichaceae bacterium. GTDB lineage: Bacteria > Calditrichota > Calditrichia > Calditrichales > Calditrichaceae > CAZJNP01. The sequence goes on along the minus strand of CAZJNP010000023.1, from coordinate 3,762 downwards.
TGTGCGGGTTAGCAACGATTATCTGGAAGAAAGCCATCGTCACGATGCCGCCTTAAACGCCGTGGCCGTTGCAGACACTCTTGTGAAAATCCGTTTCGGTGCTCAGGAAGACACACTTAAAAAGATTAATCTCGCCGAAATCGCCAAATTAAATCCTCAGGCACTCACCCCGGAAGAAACACGCTTGATCGAAGCTTATGACAACTACATCAAACTATTCCCAAATGGGGAATATACACCAAATTTCCTCGCTGCAGCAGGCGGAATTTACTATAACCATTTCAAATTTGCAGAAGCAAAAGTTTATTTTCAGACGCTGGTAAAACGCTTTCCTGGCGCGCAGCAAAAAAGTTTAGCCATGCGCTCCATTATGGACTCCTATTTTGCTCTTGGGAAATTTAAGGATTCGGAAATTATAGCGCGCAGAATATTAAACGAACAAGGTGTGTCCGAAGATCAAAAGGAATTTGCCGCCAAACGCATGGGGCAGGCCATCTTTAAGAACGCTGAATATCTGGAAGAGCAGGGCGATTATTTCTCCGCGGCTAATGAGTTCTACCGCGTGTTTACCGACGCCCCGATGGATCAGAAAATCGTGGAACCGGCCCTATTACGAAGCGGCTTAAATTATCAAAAAGCGAAAGATTGGGTACGGGCAATATCCGTATTTGACACGTTGGCTACCAAATATCCGAAATCCAAATATGCTTTACCGGCTTTGCAAAATATGGCCAAGGATTATGAGGAATTGGAACAATATGTGGATGCCGGTCGCATTTATGAACGCATTTTCGAAGAATACCGCAATGCCGAAAATGCCGATGCTGCCCTGTATAATGCCAGTTTCTATTACAAAAAGGGACAGGCATGGGAAGATGCCATCCGGGTTAATAAACGCTATATTCAGGAGTTCCCCGATCAATCCTATTCCATTGACCTGTATTTCGACAACGCCAGTTTATATTTGAAGTTGAATAATCTGGCGGAAGCCAATCGGATTTATCAGGAATTCGCCCAAAAATTTCCGGACGATCCCCGCACGGTACGCGCTTTTTATGAACGCGGCAAGTACTATTACGATAACGGTCAACTGGAACTTGCCAAAGCGGAGTTCAATAAAGCAATTGCCCGCAGCGAGCAATTCCGCAGACAGGGAAAAGACCCCAACGCGTATATCGCTGCTGAGGCTGCCTTTAAATTGGCGGATATTTTACACTTAGAATTTACTTCCATTCGCTTAACCCTGCCGGAAAGTAATATCAAGGCAAACCTTGCCCGGATGAAGAAATTAATGAAAGAACTGAACACCGCATATAGCAAAGTTCTGGCTTTTGGTTCGCCTAAGAGTTTTGAGGCCACCTTTGATATTGCCCGGACATACGAAGAATTTGCCCGTATTTTTGTCGATCAGGAAGTGGATCCCAATTTAAACGAAGCAAAACGCTTTGTAAAACGCAAAAAGATTAATGAACAGGCCGCCGCTTTATATGAAAAAGCTGTGGAACAGTACAAACAGGTTATTGAAAAGATACCTGTCATTGCAGAAAAGTTAGGTGTGGATTTGACGGCTGTTCCGGATACGACCTCCATGACGATGGCTATGGCAGACACCAGCAAAGCAGCCGGGGAACTGCTGAAACGCGCTGCGGAAAGGGATTCCACCAGACAGGTCGCCAAAAAATGGTACGCCAAGGCTAAGGACAAAGTCTCAGAGTTATTATATACGCAGGCTTCTCTGACCACACAAAACGTGGATCAGGCAATCGCGCTTAAAAGTCCGTACAAAGATCCGGTCAGGGATTTGATTTTTAGAAAGACGATTTTACAAAAGGCTGTGGCGCCGGCCATCGAAGGGACCATTGCTGCCCATGTACGGAATCTGCAAGAAGCCGAACAGCTTGGCCTGTCCAACAAATACGTAGAAGAATCGAAGCGGCAGATCGTACTGACCGCAAACTTACTTGGTGCGGAATATGAGGTGTTGGCTTATAGCGTATTAGATCAGTATGCCCAAATTGCCCAAGAAATAAAGGATTTAATTGCCAAACCCTTTGGCTCAAAAAATGCGGCTGGATTGGATTATTATGGCCTTGATGAAAATGCCGGTCAGATGTTGGATTATATCAAAATCATATCTTCGCAGGTGATTGAAAATTACGCCCACACTCTGAAATTGGCACGTGAAAACAATATTGAAAACGATCTGGTGCGCAATACGGAAGATCGTTTGTTACGATTCGCCCTGGAATTTTCGGAGCGCGTAATGGCACATGCGGATTCTGCCAAGGCTTTATTTGCTACTTACCAGGCGATGTTTGACAGCACAGAAAATTATAATTATGAGGACGGAACGGGTTTCTTTGAGAATTATTATTTTACACTTTCGGATAATGCTAAGGATTTACTTGACCAGGCGTTTAATCTCAAAGAAGATTTCAATATCCAGGGATTGTGGGCTAACAAGTTATTGTTCAAATTGATCCAGCTTGACCCGGTTACGTATTCTCCCAGCATCGAGAAAGAAAAGATCGAACTTTTTAGCGACGACACCTGGAAATATGCCACTACATATTACGGCGAGGACTGGGTAAAGCCCGATTTTGACGATAACGATTGGGAATATGCAGTGGTTGTGGCCAGTGCAAGCAACCCATTCGACTCTCTCGGAGTTAATCCCTCTGCCATCTGGGAGAGGATGCATGGGCAAACGCTACCAGAGCACACGGTCGATTCAATGATGGTGGATTCGTTGCAAACCGGCGCCACGATGGACAGCACGGGCATGGAAATGGCTGCTGACACTTCCTTTGTCCCGGATAGTTTGACCCAAGGTCCAGTCGAAGCTATGGGCGATACGCTGGTGTTCTTCAGAAAAACATTTGACTTGCCGGGTACGGCGTTAGGCGGCGCGATTTATCTGACGGCAGATGATAACTTCCGAATCTATTTGAATGGTGAATACATGCTTGAAGATTCGGTAGAGAATATGGCAAAAATTGACTCTTTGGATTTTTACACCTTTAACATCGCCCTTAAAAAAGGTAAAAACGTCATAAGCATTGATGTAAGCGATTTAGACCGCACCGGACATGGATTAAAAATGTACGCTTATTTTGAATTATTGCCAGCTGACATCGCGGCAGCAGCCGAAGAAAAAGCTAAAGTCAAAAAAGTATATGTCGATCCTGAAATCTTAAGAAGGGTCAATATTCTTAACCGTAGCAGAATTTCCCTCAAACAAAGGTGAGCAAAATGCAGTCCATAAAACGATGTGTATATTTTGTACTTTTTTTAACCCTGGCGTTTCCTGTTCTGGTGTCTGCTCAGGCGGTAGACACTGTTGCGACCGATGATAATCAGATCATTGAATTGGGAGCGAAGGAAATTAAAATTGCAATCGAGGCCCCACAGGTTAAATTACTTACAAATCGCATTAAGCCAGAATTTGATGAAATTCATCTGGACAAATCGTTTCTGAAAGAAATTGTCGGAGAGGGTGAAAAGTTTAGTTTTCGTTCGGTAGAACAAGCAAAAAAACCTGAAGAAATCGATATTGAAAAATTGATAAACAAGAGACGTTAACCCAAAATAAGATTTAAGTTAAGGAGGGATTTTCATGTTTTTAGCCAAATTTGGTGAGGCGTTTAAATGGAGTGCGGATGGTTCTTTGTTTATGTATTCTATCGCTCTGTTTGCTGCTGTGGCTGCGGCAATCGCAATTGAACGTATTTATTATATTGTAATCCGGTCAAATGTTAATGC